>JAQVKV010000110.1 GCA_028694545.1 Zavarzinia sp.
ACCATGTCGTAGCGCCCGCCCCGGCCGAGTTCGCCGCGCACGCCGGCGGCGAAGAGGGTGAAGCCGAAACCGGTGTGATATTCATGCGCCCGGTATTCGCCGGGATCGATGGTCAGCACGATCGCCGGATCGGCGGCGCGGACGGCGGCGACAAGGCCCGCCAGTTCGTCGACCTCGGCCCGCGCCACCGGCGGCAGATCGAGATCGGCCAGGACGGCCAGCGCGCGGTCGGCCGGACCGGCGGCGCGCAGCAGGCCGCGGAAGAGATCGCCCGCGGGTCCCGCGATGGCATCCAGCTCCCCGATGTCCTTGCCGTCCAGCGCATCCCGCGCGGCGGCGGCTTCGGCCGGGGGCAGGCCATAGGCGGCGGCAATGGCCGGCACCAGGGTAGGCAGGGTCAGATCGACCGTCACCGGCCGCTCGTTGCCGCAGGCGGCGAGCGACTCGACGGCCAGCAGCACAACCTCGGCATCGGCCGCGACCGAGCGCACGCCCACCAGCTCGACCCCGGCCTGGGGGAACTGGCGCTCGGGGCGCAGCTGCGTGCCCTTCACCCGCACCACCTGCCCGGCATAGGACAGGCGCAAGGGCCGGGGCGCCTTCTGCAGGCGGGTGGCGGCAATGCGCGCGACCTGAACCGTCATGTCGGAGCGGACGGCCATCATGCGCTGGCTGGCCGGATCGACCAGACGGAACATCTCGGTCCCCTTGGCGCCGCCGGGGCCCGTGGTCAGGCTTTCCTCGAATTCGATCAGGGGCGGCTTCACCCGCTGATAGCCGTGGGCAGCAAAAGCCGCGACGAGACGGGCCGACACCGCGGCCTCATGTTCGGCGGCGGGGGGCAGTTCGTCGTGCAGACCTTCGGGCAGCAGGGCGCGGGCGGCGTATTCCGTCATGGCGGGCGGAGTTTACTCAAGCCGTCCCCGCCGTCCATGGAAAAGGCGCGGAAAATGCCGATGGCACCCCTGCGCCCCTTACAGGGCGGGTTTCAGGACGGCGGTACATGGGGCCCGGGCACCGGCAGGACGGGGTCCGGACAGGCATAACCGGTGCCTTCGCCGCACACGCCATTCAGGAAATAGGACGGGAAGACATCGGGCCAGGGATCGGAATAGAGCGAGACGAACTGGAACGGCAGGTAATAGGCGAGGATGGCGAGATTGGCGGCGCCGATGAAGGCAAGCGCGCGCAGCAGGTTGGCCGTGCCGGTGCCGGGCGCCAGCGTCTCGATCCCGCGCTCGACCACGGTGCGGCCCTCGACGTCGCGCCAGAACATCAGGCAGGCGAGCGCCACCGTGCCGATCGACCACAGGAAGGCGCCATAGACCGGGAATTGCCAGCGCGTGCCGGGAAAGACCGTCAGCGACTCGATAACGCCGCCATAGGCGAAGATCTCGCCCCGGACCATGGCGACTTCGGCGCCCGTCTGGCCGATGGTGATGGCGGCGGAGGCAAGCAACGCCAACCACGGCCCGCCGAGACGCGGCCAGCGCCTGCGCGCGCCGACCATCACCGCCCAGGCGGTGATGACCCAGACGGGCACCATGACCGGATAGAGCGCGGACTGGAAGGTGAGTGGCTGGGCATTGCGCGCGCCGTTCGGGCTGAACCACCAGGGGATCTGCTCGGCCCAGGAGCCCATGTTCGGATAATGGGTATTATACATGGCGACCGGCCGCAGCAGGTTCACCGTCGGGTCCTGCCACAGGCAGAAGGCGCAGCCGATCATGAGCAGTTGCACGATGTTGAGCGCGCGCCCCCGCGCGAGATCGACCAGGATCCAGGCGAGGCCCGCCGCCGCCATCGAGCAGAAGGACAGCGCCACGCCCCACATGACGATGCGGCCGAGATCCGTGATCGCGTCCGCGCCGGGGTCGACCGGCGCGAAACCGGGCGACAGGATCCAGGCGCCGAAGAGATAAAGTTGGAAAGCCGCGAAGACGGCACCGAGCGCCGCCCACCACAGAATCGGCCGTGTCGTGGCGCGCGAAACCGGATACGTGGCGTCCAAGGCTGTTCCCTCGTGGGCGTTTCTTCACGCCTTCGTCTGTTTGCGCAGCGCAACTGCAAAAACTCGCCCCAGATTCGGAAAACACTTCCCGAAACGGATCGGACCAGGATTGGCCACAACGCGAGATATGTTATATTGAACTGAAATAAAGAGGCTCCGCTTCCTCCAAATGGAGGACGGCGGGCTAAAGAAAGAATGGAGGGGGGGACGAGGAACCCCGCCGGAAGGGCAGGATGAAGCTGCAGCGGCCGTCGCCGCATTCAGCCGCCCCCCATCCGAGACGAGGCGTCCATCGTATCCGACCAAAGTGCTGGCGAAGAGCCATAGGCGGTGGCTTTTCGCATGCGTTGTACGACTTGCCGGCCAAGTCGCCTGCCCTGTGCGGCGAACTTAAATTGAGGCCGATTCAATTTGGAAGGCGATCCATCCCGGATCGGCCCTTCCGGTCTGGACTGCGTTCGACGTTCACGAGGCTCGACATGTTGAACCACCACGCCCCCGGCCCCTCGCAGGAGCAATTGAGCCTGCTGATCGGCCAGATTTACCAGGGGTCCTTCGAGGACGTGTCCTGGAAGGAAACGCTGGAGCTGCTGCGCGAATATCTCGACGCGAAGTTCGTCACCCTGTCGCTGGTCGCGAAGACCACGCTGCGTCAGGAAGCGACGATCAACGTCGGGCCCATCGCCTTCGACGAATTCGTGCTCTACGAGAACGAATACCAGAAGTACCGGCCGAACGTCGAAACCCAGCTCGGCCATGTCTATACGATCAACGACTGGCTGTCGCTGAACCGCTCCGAATTCGGCAAGTTCAACGAGTTGCTGGAGATCGGCGACATCAACCACTACATGGGTGCCTGGGTGTGCAGCCTCGAGAATATCGACTGCTTCATCCGCGTCATGCGCGCCCGCGACGCCGATCCCTTCGTGCGCGAGGAAGCCAATCTCATCTCGCTGGTCGCGCCGCATTTCGCCCGCGCGCTCGAAATCCGCTCGCGCCTCGCCCAGACCGAGATCGTGAACCAGATCTATGCCGACGCCATGGACCGGCTGGCGGTGGGCGGCATCGTGCTGGACGAGAACGGCAAGATCCTGGTCATGAACGCGATCGCCGCCGACCTGATGAAGCGGCGCGACGGCATCGCCATGGTGAACGGCATGGTCCATGCCGTCTCGACCCAGGACGATCGCGGCCTGCAGAGCCTGATCCGCACGGCGCTGTCGGGCGAGGCCGATGCGACCGAGCCGGGCAAGGCCCAGCCCCAGGCCCTGTCGATCGCGCGGGCGTCCGGCGCGCGGGACCTCGGCCTGGTGATCAACCGCATTCGTCTCGGCAACAAGGTGGGCGACCGCTGGCGCTCGGGTGTCACCATCTTCATCCGCGACCCCGAGAACGGCGTGCGCACCGATCCCCTGATCCTGAAGCAGCTCTTCGGCTTCACCCAGGCCGAATCGGCGCTGGCCACCCAACTGGCCAAGGGCGAAAGCCTGGACGAGGCGGCGGCGGAACTGAACATCCGCTACAACACCGCCCGCGCCCATCTGCGCTCCATGTTCGCGAAGACGGGCGTCACCCGCCAGGCGGAACTGGTGCGCATCCTGGTGAACGGCGTCGCTCCGCTCGGCTGTTTCGACCAGGCGAGCTGATCAGTCCCCCCAAGCGTCATCCCGGCTAAAGCCGGGATCTCCCACCAGAAGGGCGCCCCTCTCGTCACGAGGCCCCGGCTTTCGCCGGGGCGACGAGTGATTCTCTATATCCTTACCGGCCCCGGTAGACCGGCGGGCGCTTCTCCCGGAAGGAAGCCACGCCCTCCGCCGCGTCTTCCGATGCCGCGAGGCGCGCCGTCACGTCCGGAAAAGCATCGACCGCCGCCTGCGGCCCCTTCAGCACGGCGAGACGGGCATTGGCGAGGCTGGCCTGCACGGCCAGCGGGGCCTGCACCGCGATACGCCGGGCGATCGCGAGCGCCGCGTCGAATTCCTCGCCCGGGGCCACGATGTCCTGGATGAAGCCGAAGGATTTCGCCGTCTCGACGTCGAATTCGTCGCCAGTCAGGATCAGCTTCATGGCATTGCCCCAGCCCGCGCGCTCGACCATGCGGATGGTGGCGCCGCCATAGGCCATGATGCCCCGCTTCACCTCGAGCTGGGAGAATCGGCTGTTGCTGGCCGCGACGGCCACATCCGCCGCGAGAATCAGTTCGATGCCGATGGTGAAGCAGATGCCGGCGGTCGCGACCACCACGGGCTTCGAGACCCGCCGCCCCTGCAGGCCCAGTGGATCGACCAGTCCTTGCGGAAACAGCGTATCGCCCGCCTTCTGCGCCGCGACGATCTTCGGCAGGTCCAGCCCGCCGGTGAAATGGCCGCCCGCCGCGTGCAGCAGGCCGACTCGGGCCGCGTCATTCTCTTCCAGCGCCGTATAGGCTTGCGCCAGTTCCAGCATCATCTTGGGCGTGAAGCCGTTCCGCTTTTCCGCCCGATCGATGCAGATGGCGAAGACGCCGCCTTCCAGCATCTCCGTCGTGATCTGGCCGTCCTCGTGGCGCTCGCTCATGCCGTTTCTCCCCTTGGTTTGTTGTGTCGTCCATGGATCACGACGCGAATTCCCGTGCAAGACCCGCGTTGCGGATCACGATTGTTGACAGGAATGGGGCCCGCCATTATGGTCCGCGCTCGCTTATCGGTGCCTTTCGGGCGCCTTACATTCGGCGGCGCCTTGGGCGCCGGTTTTGTTTCAGGGCCGCAGGGCCGGGCTGGTTGTCATGAAGATCGTCAATTCGCTGAAGTCGCTGAAGACCCGTCACCGGGATTGCCGCGTCATCCGTCGTCGCGGCCGCGTCTACGTCATCAACAAGACCCAGCGTCGCTTCAAGGCCCGCCAGGGCTGAGGCTGCCGTCCCGGACGCACGCCGTGACCGTGGTCGTCTTCGACCTCGGCAGGGTGCTGATCGACTGGGACCCGCGCTACATGTACCGCCGGCACTTCGGTGCCGACGAGGCGGCGATGGAGGATTTCCTGTCCTCCGTCTGCACCATGGAATGGCATACGCGCTGTGACGCCGGCCTGCCGATGGCCGAGAATGTCCGTGAACTCGCCGCCCGCCATCCCGACAAGACGCCCCTGATCGAGGCCTGGGACCGCGAATGGCCGGCAATGTTCGCCGGAGCCATCGAGGGCAGCGTGCGCCTGCTCGAGCGCCTCGACGCGAAGGGCGTGCCGCTCTACGCCATCACCAATTACCCGGCCGACAAATGGGCCGAGGGCCTGGCCCAGTTCGGCTTCCTTGCCCGCTTCCGCGACATTCTCGTCTCGGGCATCGAAAAACTGGCGAAGCCGGATCCGGCGATCTTCGAGCTGGCCTGCCGGCGCTTCGGCATTCACCCCGAAGCCAGCCTTTTCATCGACGACAATGCAGCCAATGTCGCCTCGGCCGCGCGGCTGGGCTTCACCACCCATCATTTCGTGAATCCCGATATGCTGGAACGCGACCTGGAGCGGCTTCGCCTGCTTTAAGCCCCCGTTAAGCCCGTCATGGCATCTGTTCGACGGGGGCCACCCACGAACGGGTGCAAGATGGAAACCGAACCGGGAAGGGCCGCGCAATCGGCCCTGAAAGCAATCGCGGACGATGTCGGGCGACTCGGCGTCGAGATCGCCGACGTCGCAGGCCATGTCGATGACCTCGCGGCGGAAGTTCAGGCCGAGGCAACGGCCTTCGGCGCCTTGCGCGTCGATGCCGAAAGCCTGTCCCGGTCGAACCGCAGCATCATCGATACGGTCGCCGAGACCCGCGAGACCAGCCGCGCCGCCTCGCACGCCATGCGCCGCAGCGAGACCGAGATCGGCAATTCCCTGGCCGGCATCCGCGAACTGGTGAAAAGCGCGGTCTCGATCGCCACCGACCTGCGCACCCTGGTCGATTCGCTCGAGGACGTGCGCAAGGTCGCCCGCCGCATCGACGGCATCGCCCGCCAGACCAATCTCCTCGCTCTCAACGCCTCGATCGAGGCGGCACGCGCGGGCGAGGCCGGCAAGGGCTTCGCCGTCGTCGCGGCCGAGGTCAAGGCGCTCGCCCGCTCCACCTCCGTCGCGACCGAGGAAATCGACGCCACACTCGTCATGCTGGGCCAGCACAGCGCCCGCCTGATCGAAGAAAGCGCCGAGGTCAGCGACCGGGCGACGACGGTCGAGAACGACACCGCCATGATCGGCACCGCCATCGGCGAGCTGGCGCATCGCTTCGGCACCGTCGATGGCGGCATCGAATCGATCGCCCATGCCGCCGACAGTATCGCCGAACGGGTGGACGACGTGGTCCTGACCCTGAACACCCTGGCTGACGGGGTGGAGCGCTCGTCCCGCTCGGTGACCGACGCCCGCGACCGCAGCGCCGCCGTGCTCGGCATCGCCGAGAAACTGCTGGGCCGGACCGTTGTCCCCGGCGTCGATACGGTGGATGCCCGCATCCGCGCCCTGGCCGAAAATGCGCGCGCCGCGATCGAGGACGCCTTCGCGCGCGAGATCGCCGCCGGGCGCGCCAGCGTGGACGATCTCTTCGATGCGGATTACCGGCCCGTCGCCGGGACCAACCCCACCAAGTTCCTGACCCGCTTCATCGCGCTGACCGACCGGCTGCTGCCGGCGATCCAGGAACCCCTGCTCGGCCAGGAGGAACAGGTGGTCTTCGCCGTCGCGGTGGATCGCAACGGTTACCTTCCGACCCACAATGCCGCCTTCTCGAAACCGCAAGGGGCCGATCCCGCCAGGAACGCCGCGCACAGCCGCAACCGGCGTCTGTTCGACGACCGGGTGGGCCTGGCCGCCGCGCGCAACCGCGAGCCCTTCCTGCTGCAGACCTATCGCCGCGACATGGGGGGCGGCACCTTCGCGCTAATGAAGGATCTTTCGGTGCCGATCACGGTGGCCGGGCGCCATTGGGGCGGCTTCCGCATCGGTTATCGGGTGTGATACGGGAATTCTTCCCACCCGAGGGGCGCCCCGCGCGCGTTGGGAACAC
>JAQVKV010000111.1 GCA_028694545.1 Zavarzinia sp.
TCGTCTGCAATGCCGACGAGGGGGAGCCCGGTACCTTCAAGGACCGGGTGCTGCTCACCGAGGCCCCGCACCTCATGTTCGACGGCATGACCATCGCCGGCTACGCGCTCGGCGCGCGGGAGGGCATTCTCTACCTGCGCGGCGAATACGCCTATCTGTGGGAAAAACTGCACGCCGCCCTGCGCGAGCGCCATGCCCGCAACCTCGCGGGCCGGAGCATCCTTGGCCACGAAGGCTTCGATTTCGACATCCGCATCCAGCTCGGTGCCGGCGCCTATATCTGCGGCGAGGAATCCGCCCTCGTCGAATCGCTGGAAGGCCGGCGCGGCTCGCCTCGCGACCGCCCCCCCTTCCCCACCGTGCGCGGCCACCTGCAACAGCCGACCGCCGTCGACAATGTCGAGACCTTCGCCTGCGCCGCCCGCATCCTGGAGGACGGGCCGGAAGCCTTCGCGGGCTTCGGCACGGCCGAATCGACGGGGACCAAGCTGCTCTCCGTCTCCGGCGACTGCCCGCGCCCCGGCGTCTACGAAGTGCCCTTCGGCCTCACGGTGAACGAACTCCTCGATCTCGTGGGCGCGCCGGAAGCCGGTTTCGTGCAGATGGGCGGGCCCTCCGGCCAATGCGTCGCGCCCAAGGACTATGGCCGGCGCATCGCCTTCGAGGACCTGCCCACCGGGGGCTCGGTCATGATCTTCGGGCCGGAGCGCGACGTGCTTTCAGTGGTGCGCGAATTCGCCGATTTCTTCGCGGGCGAGTCCTGCGGCTGGTGCACGCCTTGCCGGGTGGGGACCACGCTGCTGCGCATGGAACTGGACAAGCTCCTCGCCGACCGCGCCACGCTCGCCGACATCCGCGAGTTGGAGACCTTGGCCGAAACAGTGGCGCGCACCAGTCGCTGCGGCCTCGGCCAGACGGCGCCGAACCCCATCCTGTCCACCATGCGCAACTTTCCCGAAGCCTATGAGGCACGGCTCCGGCCCGAGCCCTTCGTGCCCTGGGTCTCGCTCGAGGAAGCCCTGACGCCCGCCATCGCCATTCAGGGCCGCGCGCCCGTGCCGGAGGAAGAGGCATGAGTAGCGAACGCTTCACCTTCACCGTGGACGGCGTTCCCGTCGAGGCCGAACCCGGCCAGACCGTCGTCGAGGCATGCGACGCGGCGGGGATCTACATTCCCCGCCTGTGCCATCATCCGGATCTGCCGCCGGTCGGCCATTGCCGGGTCTGCACCTGCGTCATCGACGGGCGCCAGACCGCCGCCTGCATCATGCCCGCCGCCAAGGGCATGGTGGTCGAGAACAATACGCCCGCGCTGAACGCCGAGCGGCGCACGCTGATCGAGATGCTCTTCGCCGAGGGCAATCACTTCTGCCAGTTCTGCGAGGCAAGCGGCGATTGCGAGTTGCAGGCGCTCGGCTATCTCTTCGGCATGGTGGCGCCCTCCTTCCCGCATCTGTGGCCGGAGCGGCCGGTGGATGCCAGCCACCCGGACGTCTACATCGACCACAACCGCTGCATCCTGTGCTCGCGCTGCGTGCGCGCCTCGCGGACCCTGGACGGCAAGTCGGTGTTCGGCTTCGAGGGACGCGGCATCGACATGCATCTGACGGTGACCGGCGGTCATCTGGACGAAAGCGCCCTCGCCGCCGCCGACAAGGCGGTGGCGGCATGCCCGGTGGGCTGCATCGTCATCAAGCGCACCGGCTACCGGACGCCCTATGGCCGCCGTCGCTATGACGAGGCCCCCATCGGTTCCGACATCACCGCCCGGCGCGGCGGCGCCAAGGACTGAGGGAGAAGGCCATGGCCAAGCCGAAACTCGCCACCTGCGCGCTTGCCGGCTGCTTCGGCTGCCACATGTCCTTCCTCGACATCGACGAGCGTATCGTCGAACTGATCGATCTCGTGGATCTCGACGTCTCCCCCCTCGACGACAAGAAGACCTTCGACGGCATGGTCGACGTCGGCATCGTGGAGGGCGCTTGCGCCGACGAACGTCATGTGAAGGTCCTGCGCGAATTCCGCGCCCAGTGCCGGATCCTGGTGGCGGTCGGGGCCTGCGCCATCAATGGCGGCATTCCTTCACTGCGCAACCTCGCGGGTCTCGAGGCGTGCCTGAAGACAGCCTACATGGATGGTCCGACAGTGGAAGGCGGCGGCCTCATCCCCAATGATCCGGAACTGCCGCTCCTGCTCGACAAGGTCTATCCCGTGCAGGAATTCGTCCAGATCGACCATTTCCTGCCCGGCTGTCCGCCTTCGGCGGAAACCATCTGGGCGGCGCTCAAGGCCCTGCTGACGGGGACGCAGCCGCAACTGCCCTACTCGCTGTTCAAATACGAGTGAGCCCCGTCTTCCGGAAGGACACGTCATGAGTTCCACAGACGGCACCACCGCCCCCCGCAAGATCGTCATCGATCCGGTGACCCGCGTCGAGGGCCACGGCAAGGTCACCATCCGGCTCGACGCGGCCGGCGCGGTGGAGGACGCGCGCTTTCACGTCGTCGAATTCCGCGGCTTCGAGCGTTTCATCCAGGGTCGGATGTATTGGGAAGTGCCCCTCGTCATCCAGCGCCTGTGCGGCATCTGCCCGGTGAGCCACCATCTGGCGGCGGCCAAGGCCATGGACCAGATCGCCGGCGTCGACCGCGTGCCGCCCACGGCCGACAAGATGCGCCGCCTGATGCATTACGGGCAGGTGCTGCAATCGAACGCCCTGCACATCTTCCACCTGGCCTCGCCCGACCTACTGTTCGGCTTCGACGCACCGCCCGAGAAGCGCAACATCATCGCCGTGCTGGAGCGCTATCCCGAGATCGGCAAATGGGCGATCTTCATCCGCAAGTTCGGCCAGGAGGTGATCAAGGCCACCGGCGGGCGCAAGATCCACCCGACCAGCGCCATTCCGGGCGGCGTCAACCAGAACCTCGCGATCGCGGATCGCGACGCCCTGCGCGCCCGGGTGGGCGAGATCATTTCGTGGTGCACAGCGGCGCTCGAGCATCACAAGGGCTATGTGGCGGCGAACCGGGTCCTGCACGAGAGTTTCGCCACCTTCCCCTCCGCCTTCATGAGCATCACCGGCGAAGGCGGCGTCATGGATCTCTATGACGGCACGCTCCGCGTCATCGACGCCGAGGGCAAGGCGCTGATCGACGGCGCATCGCCCGCCTCCTACCGCGACCACCTGATCGAGGAAGTACGGTCGTGGAGCTACCTGAAATTTCCGCACCTGCGCGGCTTCGGCGGCGACGACGGCTGGTACCGGGTGGGGCCGCTGGCCCAGATCAACTGCTGCAGCGCGATCGACACGCCCCTGGCCGAAGCGGCGCGGCGGGACTTCATGGCCGTGGGCGGCGGGCATCCGGTCAACGCCACCCTCGCCTATCACTGGGCGCGGCTCATCGTGCTCGTCCATTGCGCCGAGAAGATCGAGCAATTGCTGTTCGACGACGACCTTCAGGGCACCGACCTGCGGGCCGAGGGCACGCGCCGCGAGGAAGGCATCGCCTGGATCGAGGCGCCGCGCGGCACGCTCATCCACCATTACACGGTCGACAAGAACGACCAGGTGCGCAGCGCCAATCTCATCGTCTCCACCACCCACAACAACGAGGCGATGAATCGCGCCGTGAAGCAGGTGGCGCAGACCGACCTTTCGGGCAAGGAGATCACGGAAGGGCTGCTGAACCATATCGAAGTGGCCATCCGCGCCTTCGATCCCTGCCTGTCCTGCGCCACCCATGCGCTGGGCCAGATGCCGCTGATCGTGACCCTGGAAGACGCTTCGGGGGCCGTCATCGCCCGGGAGGTCCGGCAGTGAGCGTGATGGCCGTACCGGCGGTGCGCCCCCGCATTCTCGTGCTTGGCTACGGCAATCGTGGCCGCCAGGACGACGGCCTCGGCCCCGAGGTGGCGGATGCCGTCGCGGCCCTGCGCTGGCCCGGCGTCACCACCTGGGAGAACGACCAGCTCACCCTCGAGGACAGTATCGAGGTCGCTGCCCATGACGTGGTCTTCTTCGTGGATGCCGCGCGCGAAGGCCCGGCGTCTTTCGCCCTCACCCCGCTGGCGCCGTCCCTGACCATTTCCTTCACCAGCCACCTGCTCACGCCCGAAACCCTGCTGGCCATCGCAAGACAGCAGTTCGGCGCCGCGCCGGAGGCCCATCTCCTGGCGATCCGTGGCCATGCCTTCGCATTCGAGGAAGGACTGACGGCGGAAGCCACCTGCAATTTCCGGCTTGCGTTCGCCGCCTTGCGCGAACGCATCGCGGCGCTTCGGAGGGCGGCGGCATGAATATCGGTCTCGGTCCTGCCCGCAAGACCATCCTTCTGGTGGATGCCGATCCCCACGCCCGCGCCACCCTGCGCAAGGCGCTGGAAACCTCGGGCTTTTCCGTCGGCGAAGCCGCGACCGGCGAGGAAGGCGAGCGCACGGCCCACCGCATCCATCCCGACGCCATCCTGACCGATCTCATGATGGAGACCATCGACGCCGGCGGCGAGATCGCACGCCGCCTCGCCGAGACCGGGCGCCAGATCCCCGTCTATATGGTCAGCACCGCCGCCGACGCGCTGGTGGGCGCGACCGGCTTCGCTGAGCTCGGCATCTCCGGCGTCTTCCTGAAGCCGGTCGACCCGGCCATCGTGATCCGCACCCTGAAGACCCGCCTCGGCGCCGGTTGAGGGAGAGCACCGCCTGACGGATCAATGCCGTCTCCCTTGGCGTGCCGGGACGGACAGGTGAAGTGACGGCACCGCGAGCCCTGCCCGCGACGCGGCCCGCCCGCGCATCCGCCGTTAACAGATTTTAGATCTTCCCCATGTTTCATCGTAGCCAAGAGGAAAGGCCTCCTTGCTCCTGCCGGCCGAGGACCTTTCGCGTTGAAAGAACCCGAAAGCCGTCTTTCGCACTGGGAGGGATTTGTCATGCGGTCCGCCGTGGCGGCACAATTTGAAGCCCAGCCCCCACAAGCACAGTCGATCCTGATCGTCGACGACGATCCCGCGATCGTCCAGTTGCTGGGCGAAATGCTGAAGCCATTCGGCGAAATTCGCTTCGCCCTGTCGGGTGAGCAGGCGCTGGCGATCACTACCAGCTTCACGCCGGACCTGATCCTGCTCGACATCAACATGCCGGGGGTGAACGGGCTCGACGTCTGTCGCCGCCTGAAGGCGAATCCCGGCTTGCGGGAAGTGCCCATCATATTCGTGACGGGCCAGAACGACCTCACGTCCGAAGTCGCGGCACTCGAGGCCGGGGCGGTCGACTTCATCGCGAAGCCCCTCGCCACGCCCATCGTCGTTGCCCGCGTACGCACGCATTTGCGCCTGCATCAGCTGACCGAGGCCCTGAAACACAGCGCCCGCACGGATGCCCTGACGGGCCTTCCAAACCGGCGCGCTTTCGACGAGGAACTCGCGGCCGAATGGCGCCGCGCCAGCCGACGGCGGGAGCCGCTGTCGCTCCTCCTGTTCGACATCGACCATTTCAAGGCATTCAACGACAGCCACGGCCATCCGGCCGGCGACGAATGCCTGAGAATCGTCGGCCAGGCCATTGCCGCCTTTCTGAAGCGTCCGGGCGACCTTGCCGCGCGCTATGGCGGGGAGGAGTTCGCCGTCATCCTGCCCGCGACGGATTGCCCCGACGCGCTTCGGATGGCCAACGCCTTGGTCCGGACCATCGCCGACACGGCGATTACGCTCCCGAATGCCCTCGAAAAGAGAAGGGTGACGATTTCGGTCGGCGCGGCCACCGTCGAATTGCCGGCGCCGGGCACGGCCATCGCCGCCCTCGTCGAATGTGCGGACAGCGCCCTGTACCGGGCCAAGCGCAACGGGCGCAACCGGGCGGAATTCCAGCCATTCGGCAGGACAGTGCGGAATATCGACCATGACGACCCAGCGACCGACCCGCGCGGCAATCCGATCGAGCGATGAAGACGCGCTGGCGCCATCGGATGCTCCTGTCCGTCCTCGTCTGCCTGTCGGGGATCGGGCTGTCGGCCGTCGCCGCATGGCGGCAGGAAACCTCCAACAGGAATTATGCGGCGGAAGAATTCGAACACCTGGCGGCCGGCATCAGCGAGCAGATCGGACACCGGCTGTGGCTGTATCAATATGGCCTGCGCGGTGCGCGTGGCGCGGTCATCAGCGCCGGCTACGACGCCATGACGCGGTCGCGTTTCCTTGCCTACCACAATTCACGCAATGTCGATCTGGAGTTCCCCGGGGCGCGCGGTTTCGGCCTGATCCGGCGCGTTCCGATGGAGAGCCAGGCCGCCTTCGTCGCGGCCGCGCGCGCCGAAGAGGTGCCGGACTTCTCGGTTCGCAGCCTCTCCGACCATGACGGCGACCGCTACATCATCCTCTACATCGAACCCGTGGCACGCAATCTCCAGGCTGTCGGCCTCGACATCGCGTCGGAAGCCAATCGGCGGACAGCGGCAGTCAACGCCATGCGCAGCGGAGAAACGACGATCACGGCGCCGATCACGCTGGTTCAGGCCAGCGCGAAGTCGAGCCAGTCGTTTCTGGTGCTGATGCCCGTCTATTGGCCTGGCGCCCCGACGACTTCGGTCAAGGAACGCGAAACGGCGTTGTTCGGGTGGGTCTACGCCCCCCTGGTGATGAGCGAGATCCTGAGCGATATCGATACCGGCGCCGACCGGGCTCTGATCACCGTCTATGACGTGACGGATCCGTCCCAAGGGCGGGCGGAGCCATTCTTTGGCGAAAGCGCTCCGGCGGATGCGTTGCAACACACCGACCATCTGGACGTCTACGGTCGCCAATGGCAGGTGACCGCAAGCGCAACCCCCAAATTCTTCTCTCGACTGCGACTGACAACCCCACGAGAAGTCTTCCTGTACGGAGCAGCCCTCTCACTCCTGCTCGCCGCCCTGTCCTACGCCTTCCAGGAGAACCGCCGCCGCCGTCTGGAAGTCCTGGACAAACAGGCCTTGCTGGCGGCGATCGTGGAAAACGCGAATGATGCGATCGTCGCCGAAGACAATGACGGCCG
>JAQVKV010000112.1 GCA_028694545.1 Zavarzinia sp.
GGTCCACAATGGCCTGAGCCGGCCCGGCAATCGCCCGCGCCCTGTCGCCCAGGTCCTCTCGCCGGATGGCGGGAATCAGGCCGGGCGCTACCGCCGGCCCACGCCTTGCCTTCACTTTTCGTCAGGTCATAATGACGCGCTTGGCCGGGTGCGGCCTGTTCATGCGTTCCGTCGGCGTCCCCCGCGTCCATCTTCATTTGCTCGAAGGACAGGCATATGACAACCACCCTTGCCACGCCTCTTTTACTGGGCAACGGCCAGCGTCTGCCCAATCGCATCGCCAAATCCGCGATGAGCGAGGCGCTGGGGACCATGGACAATCGTGCGACACCCGAGCTGGTGCGGCTCTACCGGCGCTGGGGACGCGGGGGGACCGGTCTTCTGATCACCGGCAACATCATGATCGACCGCCGCGCCCTGGGCGAACCGGGCAATGTGGTGATCGAGGACGAGCGCGACATGGCGGTGCTGCGCGACTGGGCCGCGGCGGGCAAGGCCGGCGGCGCGCAGATCTGGGCCCAGCTCAATCATCCGGGGCGCCAGGCGCCAAAGGGGCTGAACAAGGAGACGGTGGCCCCCTCCGCCGTTCCTTTCAGCGATTCCATGAAGCCCTTCTTCGAAACCCCGCGCGCACTGACCGGCGAGGAGATCGAGGACCTCATCGAACGGTTCGGCCGTGCGGCCGGCATCTGCCACAAGGCGGGATTCACCGGCGTCCAGATCCACGGCGCGCATGGCTATCTGGTGAGCCAGTTCCTCTCGCCGCTGACCAATCAGCGCAGCGATGTCTGGGGGGGCAGCGCCGAAAATCGCCGCCGCTTCGTGCTGCGCGTGCTCGAGGCGATGCGCGCGGCGACGGCCCCGGATTTCCCCATCGGCATCAAGCTCAACTCCGCCGATTTCCAGAAGGGGGGCTTTTCCGAGGAGGAGGCTCTGGACGTCATGAGCGCGCTGGCGGAGGCGGGGATCGACCTGATCGAGATTTCCGGCGGTACCTACGAGGCGCCGGCGATGACCGGCGTCCGAGCTTCGACCCGCGCGCGGGAAGCCTATTTCCTAGACTTCGCCGACAAGGTGCGGGCGCGGATCCCCCATGTTCCCCTGATGGTTACGGGCGGCTTCCGGACCGCCGCCGGCATGAACGCGGCGTTGGCGTCCGGATCGCTGGACCTGTGCGGGATCGCCCGCCTGCTGGCGATCGAGCCCGAGGTTTCGCAACGCCTGCTCGATGGCAAGGATCCCCTGGAGAAAGTGACGCCATTGAAGACCGGTATCGGCATGGTCGATCGCATGGCCCTGATGGAAGTGACCTGGTATACGCGGCAATTGCGCCGGATCGGGCGCGGCCACGAGCCGAAACCCCGCGAGTCCGCGCTCAAGGTGTTCCTCGTCAGTACGCTGGAGACGATGGTCGGCATGCGCAGGACGCGCCGGTTGCGCGCCAGCACCTGAACACGCGGCGGACTTCGGCCGTCGGGTCATGCATGCCACGGGGCTCCGCGAGGACCAATGTCGAGGCACGCCGCCGCCGCCCGTGGAATCCCCTTCTGTCTCGACCGACTGCCGTCATGTGGCGTTACAGGTCTGTCATCGCGCCTTGAAAAGGAAGCCACAACTGCCGATACCGCCGATCGTGGCGGTGATCCGGGCGCCGACGGTGATGGAAACCATCGGGCCAAGCGCGCCGGTCAGTACGATGTCGCCGGCGCGCAGCGGCGTGCCCGCGGCCGACAGGGTCCGGGCGAGCCAGCTGGCCGCGTTCAGCGGGTGACCGAGACAGGCTGCGCCGGCGCCGAGCGAGGCGAGGCGGCCATCAACCTCCAGCAGCATGCCGCAGGTCCGCAGGTCGAGTCCGGCGAGCAGGCGGGGCTCGGTCCCGAGGACGAAGAAGGCGGAGGAGCCATTGTCCGCCACCGTGTCGGCGAAGGTGATCTTCCAGTCGGCGATGCGGCTGTCGACGATCTCGATCGCCGGCAGGGCGTAGGCGGTGGCGCCGATCACGTCGGTGATCGTCGCCTTGGGGTTGTCGAGGTCGCGGGCGAGCACGAAGGCGATCTCCGCTTCCGCCTTCGGCTGGATGACGGTGGCGGGGTCGAGCGTGCCGCCGTCGGCGATGGCCATGTCGTCGAACAATACCCCGAAGTCGGGTTGGTCGACGCCGAGTTGGTCCTGAACCGCCTTGGCTGTCAGGCCGATCTTGCGGCCGACGATACGCCGCCCGTGCTCCTGCCAGAAGGCGGTATTGATTGCCTGCACCTGATAGGCGCCTTTGGCGTCGGTCGGGGACAGCGCGTCCCGCAGGGGCGGTATGGCCCCGCCGACGTAGGCATCGCGCAGTCGGCTGGCCACACCTTCCAAGTCCTTGTCCATTCTATCCGACCTTGATCAGGAGGCGGCGACGACGCGCGGGCCGTGGTGTTGCCGGTCGGGTCTAAGCGCCAGTTGCCTGACGAGGTCATCGACAATCCGGCCACTCTGTCCGGGCGAGACGATGGCGAAGGTGAAGCGGTCGGGTCGCAGGAGGGCGACGCCACCGTGCCGGAAGCCAGCCATTCGGAACCATTTGGCCATGTGGCCGCCCAGGTCCTCGACCTCGGGCAAGGTGGGATCGGTGGCGCGGGCAACACCATTCAAACCCTGGGGCCGGCCAGCGTAGGGGTAAAGCGTGACGAAGCGTGTCGCGAGGCGGGCGAGTGTCTCCCTGTTTGCGTCGGACAGGCCTTCGCGCGGATCGCAGTTGAAGCCGACGAGGGCAAAGCCGTCGCCCAGAATATCGTCCAGCAGAGCACGCCGGCCATCGATCAGTCGCACTTCAGGTTGGGGAGCCAGAGATCCCTCCGGGCCCTTCCGGCCTTTGCGCGGTTGACCAAGATATTGGCCCCGGGCGTAGACGGGCAGGGGCTTGAAGCCGCCATCTTCCATCCAGCGGCGGAAGGCGGGCACAATCCGGGCGAGGCGCAGCGCAGCGTCCCGGAGCAGGGTGCCGACCGGATTGATCATGGAAACCGCATCCTTCAGGAGGACGGAGACATCGATCATTGCCTTGGCATGGCCGTGGCGCTCCCGGCCATAGCTGTCGAGAATGTCGTCGCCATAGAGGCCATGGAGCACGCCGCTCAGTTTCCAGCCAAGGTTATGGGCGTCCCGGATGCCAGAGGATGCGCCCTGGCCCATGAACTGCGGCGTCATATGGGCGGCATCGCCGGCGAGCAGAACACGGCCGCGCCGCCATTCCTTCACGATCAGGGCGTTGAAGGTGTAGACCAGCTTGCGCTTGATCTCGAAATCGTCCGGGTCGACGTAGTCGGAGAGGAGTTGGCATACCGTTTCCGGCCTTTCCATCCATTCCTTCGTCATGCCGGGCATCAGCATGAATTCGAAGCGGTGGAAGTCATCCGGTTGTACGCAACTGACCACCGGCATACGCGGATTGACCACGAAGTTGAAATAGGGCAGGTGACGCAAGCCATCCCGCCCGGGCTTGCGCTTCAGGTCCACGACCAGCCAGGGCTCGGGGAAGTTCTTGCCCGTCATCTCGATGCCGAGCTTCGTGCGCACCAGGCTGCGCCCCCCGTCTGCGCCGACCAGATAGCGGGCGCGCAGGAATTGGGTGTCCGCGTCGATATCGCGCTCGATCCGGTCGCCGGTGGCGTCGTCGAAGCGGATGTCCCGCGTCACCTGATGGGTAACGGTGACGCCGTTCTCGTCCTGTTGGAAGTCCACGAGTTCACGCCCGCGCCGGATCTCGACATTCGGATAGCGGGCGAGCAGGTCGGCCAGTTGGGTCTCGAGATAGGGCTGGTAGAAGAAATTCACCACGGGCCAGCCGAAGACCCGCTTCATGGGCCGGTACTGGCCGAGCACGGTGCCGTTCTTGCGGACGAATTGCACCGGCGTCTCGGGCATCATCTTTGTCGCCAGTTCGTCGGCGACGCCGATCGACTGGAAGATGCGCATGCATTCGTCGTCGGTATAGACGGCACGGGCATTGCCGTAAAATACCGGCTCCTTTTCCAGCACGATCACCTTGTGTCCGCGCCTGCCGAGGATATGGGCGAGGGTGAGACCCGTCGGGCCGAGCCCGGCAATGATGACGTCCGCGGCAACGGCCGGCGTGTTCCTCTTCATGGCGGGACCTGTCAGAACGGGCTGTATTCGGCGTTCAGCAGCGAGCCGAGACCGCGCCGGAAATTGCCGAGATTGAGGAGCAGTTTGTCGATGGAGGAGTTCCTTCCGGGTTTGTGCCCCCAAACGCTGATCGCGTTGTAGGAGCCCTGTTTCCAGGTCGCCTCGTCGACACGCAACGCATTCCAGCCCAGTTCGATTTCGAATCCCGAGGGGGAGAGAACATAGAAGGAGACTTCCCGGTCGTTCGGGTGCTGCCCGATCTCGTGGGGCATTGCGTAGCCGAGGTCGGTCAGGCGCTCGAAGGCGGCTGAGAGATCCTCCAGGGTTTCGACGAGCAGGTTCATGTGCTGGACACGGGTGCGGATCGGATCGAGCCGCAGGCCCCGCGTGGTCGCCACCGCGATCGAATGATGCCGCTCGTTGAGGCGAAGAAAGCTGATGTCCAGGATGATGCCGGCCATCGGTTGCGCGATCCGGTCACTCAATCTGGCGTCGAAGATCTCTTGCCAGAAGCGGAGCATTTTCTCGGGCCTTTTCGAGGTGATCGCGAAATGGCCGAGGCCGCTTTCACCCGTGACGAAGCCGCTGGGCAGGACGCGCGGGGGGGCGTCGGCCAGCAGGGCGTCGGTGAAGATTTCGATCGCCATGTCCTTCGGCCCCCGCACGCGGATGAAGGATTTAACGCCCCGGAAGGCGGCCTCCTCGGCGCTGCCGGTCTCGACGGGAATATCGCGCGCGGCGAGGCGTTCGCGGATGATCGCCAGTGTCGCCGCGTCCCGGACCTGCCAACCAGACACGGTGACGTCTTCGGCATCGCCGCGCCGGACGATGAAGCGGCGGGCATGAGCATCGACGCGGAAGGCGAGGGCACGATCGTCCGCCGCCGCTTCATGCAGGCCGAGCCCTTGTTTCAGGAAACGACGCCAATCGTCGAGCCGCAGGGAATCGACGATGACGTAACCCATGTTGACCGAGCCGAAGATGTCGACCGCGCTCATCGCCGTGCCTCCGCCGGCGTCTGGCAATCGAGGAAGGCCGCCGTCACGGCGTTGAATTCGTCCGGTCGTTCCCATTGCACCCAATGGCCGGTATTGGCGAAGAGGTAGAGATCGGTATTGGGCTTGCGCGCCTGCAGGGCGAGGCCACCGCTCGGCCGGTTCACCTTGTCGGCGGTTCCCCAGAGCACGAGCGTCGGAATCGTGCATTTGGCGAGGCGGCGATCACGGGTGAAATCCATGCGCAATGCCGCGCCGAGGCCGGGAGGGCGGCGCAGCGGCGGGGCGGCGACAACCGCCGGATCGATGCTCGCCTCGTAACGCTGCCGGATCATCTCTTCCGGAACCTGGGCGCCGTCAAATACCAGATATTCGCGAATGAAGCTGCGCAGCTTCTCGACGCTGGGGCCGCTGCCGGCGTAGTAGTCCAGCAGCTTGTTGAGACCGGCTGTCGGCAGGGCACGGGTCGTGCCGATGCCGCCCGGGCCCATGAGCACGAGGGCGGAAGCCCGGCCCGGCCGATCGAGGCCGAGGCGAAGCGCGCAGGCGCCGCCGAGCGAATTGCCGACGAAATGCGCCTTCTCGATCCCCATGGCATCCATCATGCCGAGCATGGCGTCGGCAAGGTCGCCGAAGGGGTCCCGCCGGTTCACCCCCTTGGTCGACTGGCCGTAGCCCAGCATGTCCGGAACGATCACCCTGAAATGCCGCGACAGGGGGCCGATGTTGCGGCCGTAGTTGGACAGGCCGGAAGCGCCGGGGCCGCCGCCATGCAGCAGGATCACCGGATAGCCGTCGCCGGCCTCGCTGACGAATATTTTTCGGTCGCTGAAGGTTACATGTCGCGATGCGACATTCGGTATCCGCCCGGTCATTTCCCTCTCCTCGATCATGTCATTTCTGAAGTGGTGTCCGTCATCGCCGGACGGTGTTCCCGGGGCTTGGTCGATCTTGTCGCCGGTATTGCTTGAGGCGGCCGGACAGGCCACCGCCCGTCGGGCGACAGGCCGGAGTCGTCTCGATTTCGGCGGCGCTTTTCCCGACGCGTTTCCCTTGGACCATGGATGGCCTCCTTGTGATGAAAATCATTTAAATGAACATAAACGTTCAAACAAGGAAAATTTGTCTCCATATCTCGCTTGACTGTCAGGCGACGGTTTGGCCATCGTTGGACATAAATGTCTGTTTAAATGGGGTGTGTCCGTTGAGGGTCAGTGCCGCGCAGAAGCGCATACGGAAAGCCGCGCTGGAGCTTTTCGCCGACAAGGGCACTGTCGATGTTTCGGTCAGCGAGCTGGCCGCCGCCTCGGGGGTCGTCCGGGGCACGATCTACAAGAATGTCCCGTCGCCCGAGAAACTGTTCGAGACCATCGCCGCCCAACTCGCGGAAGAGATGGATCGTCAGGTCGTGGCGAGTTACAGGGGTACCGAAGACCCGGCCCTGCGGCTGGCCATTGGCGTCCGGCTCTATCTGCGCCGCGCGCATGAGGAACCACACTGGGGCCGCTTCCTGGTGCAATTCGCGATCACCAACAAGTCGCTACGCGAGATCTGGAGCGGCCCGCCCGCCCAGGATCTGCGCCTGGGCATGGAAAGCGGGCGCTATGACCTGAGGCCGGAGCAGATTCCGGCGGCGGTCAGCGTGCTGGCCGGTTCGACCCTGGCCGCGATCGCGCTGGTCCTGGATGGCCTGCGGACCTGGCGCGACGCCGGGACCGAGGTTGCGGTGATGGTCCTGCGCTCCCTGGGCATCGACCGGGACGAGGCGGTGGAACTGGCATCCCGTCCCTTGCCCGAGCTTGCGGATGCGGGCTGAAGGGCGGTCAGGGGCTGCGCAAAGCCTCTGAAGGTGAGGCCGCCAGCG
>JAQVKV010000113.1 GCA_028694545.1 Zavarzinia sp.
ATCTGCTCGTAATAGCGGATGGTCTGCACCTTGGTATCGGTCCGGCGGGCCAGGTCGCCGATGCCGAGATCCTTGATTTCGCTGCCTTTCGCCATCGCTCATTTTCCCCTTGAAGCTACAGTCGCTTTAGGTCCCATGGTGATCTCCGTCAGATGGGAAGGACAAGCGCGATGAACAAGATGGCCGCTGCTCACCGCCTGAAGGTGGAGGGCATGGATTGCGCCAGTTGTGCCCTGAAAATTGAAACCGCCCTGAAGCGCCTGCCCGGCGTCGAGGCGGTGAGCGTGAGCGTGACCGGCGGCACGGTGACCGTGACCGAAGGCGCCGTTGCCCCGTCCCTGCCCGACGTGCAGGCCGCGATCCGTCGCCTCGGCTTCGGCGTGGACGATCATGCCCATCACGACGACCATCATCACCATCACGATCATGCCCACGATCATGATCATGATCACGCCCATCACCACGACGATCCCGCCGACAAGGGCAAGCCCTGGTGGCGGACGGCCAAGGGCCGGCTGGTGATCGCCTCGGGCGTCCTGCTCGCCGCGGCCTTCGGGATCGAGATCGCGGTGCCGGCGGCCGGGGTCTGGGCCTTCGGCGTCGCCACCCTGCTGGCACTGGTACCGGTCGCCCGACGCGCCTTCGCCGCCGCCACCTCGGGCAGTATCTTCACCATCGAGATGCTGATGACCATTGCCGCCATCGGCGCGCTTGCCATCGGCGCCGGCGAGGAAGCGGCCGTGGTGGTGTTCCTGTTCGCCGTGGGAGAGGTGCTGGAAGGCTACGCCGCCGGACGGGCGCGCAAGGGCATCGCCGCCCTTGCCGCGCTGCGCCCGCGCGTGGCGCTGCGGATCGAGGCTGGCGTTACGCGCGAGGTGGCGGCCGAGACGCTGGTGCCCGGCGACCGCGTGCTGGTCCGCCCGGGCGATCGCGTGCCCGCCGACGGCGTAATCCGCAAGGGCCGCGCGGACATCGACGAATCCCCGGTGAACGGCGAATCCGTGCCGCGCGCCAAGGGGCCGGGGGACGAAGTCTTCGCCGGAACCATCACCCTCGACGCGACCCTGACCATCGAGGTCACCCGCGGCGCCGAGGACAATACCATCGCCCGCATCATCCGCCTGGTCGAGGAGGCGCAGGAGGCGAAAGCCCCGGTCGCCCGCTTCATCGACCGCTTCGCCCGCCTCTACATGCCGGTGGTGGTGGCGATCGCGCTCGCCGTCGCCCTCGTGCCGCCGCTAGCGCTCGGCGCCGACTGGGACACCTGGATCTATCGCGCGCTGGCGCTTCTGCTGATCGCCTGCCCTTGCGCGCTGGTGATCTCGACCCCGGCGGCGATCGCGGCCGGCCTGTCGACCGGGGCGCGCCAGGGCCTGCTGATCAAGGGCGGCGCCGCGCTGGAAACCCTGGGCAGCCTGAAAACCATCGCCTTCGACAAGACAGGCACCCTGACCGAGGGGCGTCCCAAGGTGACCGACGTCCTGCCCGGTACCCTGCCGCCCACCCGGATCCTCGGCCTTGCCGCCGCCCTCGAAGCCGGCAGCAGCCACCCGATCGCCCTCGCCATCCGCGCCGCCGCGCCCGAGACGCCGGCCCTCGCGACCGACATCGCCGCGATCGCGGGCGAAGGCTTGACCGGCACGGTGGACGGCTGGCCCCTGTTCATCGGCAATCCCCGTGCCGCCGCGCGCAGGACCGATACCTTCGACCATGAAACCGTGGCGGCGCTGGAGGCCGAGGGCAAGACGGTCGCCGTGCTGATGGACGGGGACGTGGTGCTGGGCCTGATCGCCCTGCGCGACGAACCAAGGGCCGATGCCCGCGAAGGGCTGGCCGCCCTGCGCCGGCTGGGCGTGTCCGGGGTCATGCTGACCGGCGACAACCGCCGCGCGGCGGAAGCGGTGGCGCGCGAGCTTGGCCTCGAAGTCCATGCGGAACTGATGCCGGCCGACAAGGCCCGCATCGTCGGCGAATTGCGCGCCCGGGGCCCGGTGGGCAAGGTCGGCGACGGTATCAACGACGCACCGGCGCTGGCGGCCGCCACTGTCGGCATCGCCATGGGCACCGGTACCGACGTGGCACTCGAAGCGGCGGATGCCGCGCTGCTGCACGACCGGGTGGGCGGCGTCGCCGCGCTGATCGCCCTGTCGCGCGCGACCATGGGCAATGTCCGGGCCAATGTTGCGCTGGCCCTGGGCGCCAAGGGGATCTTCCTGGTCACCACCGTGCTCGGCCTCACCGGCATGTGGATCGCGGTGCTGGCGGATACGGGGGCGACCGTGCTCGTCACCCTGAATGCCCTGCGCCTCTTGCGCTTCCGGGCCGATCAATCTTCATAGAGTTCGAGGGACAGACCGGCCGGGTCGGGCGCGGCGGCGGATCGGGGAAGGAGAAGAGTTCGATCATGGCGCCGCCGCCGAGCGCCAGATCGCATTCCCACGAGCGCCGTTCCGCCCGCCACACCTCGCGGATCACGGCAAACCCGAGCACATCCGCGTAGAAATGGCGCGCGCGCTCGTAGTCGGCGCAGATGACGGCGACATGGTGGAGACGATCGAACATGTTGGCCCCTGCGGATCGTTTCCGCATCGTATAGTCTCGCCTCCCTGTGGCAATCGCGTTGGAATGGGTCATGAGCTTCGATCTGACGGGCAAGGTCGCCCTGGTCACCGGCGCCGGGCGCGGGCTCGGCCGGGAAATCGCCCTGGGGCTTGCGCGCGCCGGCGCCCTCGTCCTGGCGCACGGCCGCAGGGTGGAGGCGCTGGAACCGGTGGTCGAGGCGATCGAAGCGGAAGGCGGACGGGCGGTACCCCTGCCCTTCGACCTGGGCGACGAGGCGGCGCTCGAAACCGCGCTGAACTGGGCGCGAAGCCATTTCGGCCCCGTCACCGTGCTCGTCAACAACGCCGGCGCCAGGGACCGCCGGCCGCTCCCGGAGCTGGACCGGGTGGCGGTGCGGGCCCTGCTGGAAATCGACCTGGTGGCACCCTTCGACCTGTGCCGCCGTGTCGCCGGCCATATGCCGGAGGGCGGGCGCATCGTGAACGTGACCTCTATCGCGGGGCCGATCGCGCGGGCGGGCGACGCCGCCTATACCGCCGCCAAGGGCGGGCTGGACGCGCTCACCCGCGCGCTTTCAGCCGAACTCGGGCCCCGGGGCATCACGGTGAATGCGGTGGCGCCGGGCTATTTCGCCACCGAAGCCAATCGCGCCATGGTCGAGGACAAGGAAATCGCCGCCTTCCTCGCGAAGCGGACATCTCTGGGGCGCTGGGGCGAACCGTCGGAGATCGCGGGCGCCGTGGTCTTCCTGGCCTCGCCCGCAGCCTCCTATGTCTCGGGCCAGACCCTCGCCGTCGACGGCGGCTACCTCAGCCACTTCTGATCAGCATGGCCCACCCGCACCTATCAGTCGGGACGGCCCCGCCGTGACTTGGGGTGGCGCCGCTTGGCCGATGTCGAGGCAGGCGCGGTTTCGATCAGAGGCAGGAATTGGCCGAGCCAAAGCTCCCCGAAAGCGTCGTTCATATGCAACCGGTGATGATCGGGATAGCGTGTGTCTTGCGCATTGGCTTCGACCCTCAGGCCAGGTGCCCCCTTGGCGTAGATCGGGTCGGTCTTGTCACCGTTCACGATCGATTGCGGCGGCTGCGGCAGGAGCCGCGCGCCCATGGGCTGGTAGATCAGCTTGTTCAACCGCTCCACGCTCGCGAGATATTTCTCGGCGCCCTCGTGGGTGATGGCACCATAGGCCGCTATGAACGGATTATGCCCGATATAGATCGGCTTCGAAGATATCCCCACCAACCGCTCGAGCAGAGTATAGGAGACATTGTTCTTGGCGAGATTTTCCGCGGCGATCGTCATCACCTTCTTCGAATAGGGCCCTTCCTCGTCGAAAATGAAGACGGACGCGCCGAGACCATAGATGACGATGGCGTCGTATTCAGCCGGGTCGAACTCCGGACGGCCGCCCGAGACCTGGATGATCGCTTCCCTCAGATTCGGATTGTCGGGCACCAATTTGCCGGCGACTGCCTGCATCCCCGACATCTGCGTGCCGCGATGAGCGAAGAACACCATCTCGATCGTGGGATGGTCGGCGCCGATCCGATCCCACGCCTGCTTCAGAGAGGCGACGTGGCTGTTACCGAGAATCCCGATCTTCATTTCGCCCCCCCGAAGGCTTCAAGCAAAGCCTCCTCGCACACTTCGTCGGCCTTGCTCATCTTCGCCGCCACGGCGGCCCCGCGACTCGCGCCCGGTTTCGCGTATTCGCCGTATTTCGCCACCAGACAACGGAAGAAATGATCCATGACGAAATTCACACCGTAGGCGCTGACGTTACGCTGGTTGGGCTCGAAGAATGCGTTGCGGAACACCGGGCTGTTGATGATCTCGTAGGACGGGAAATAATCGATGGCGGAACCCTTCTGGCAGAATTGACCGGCGACGGCGCGCAGCACCGACTTGGAGTACATGGTCGCGACAAGCACATGCTCATCCGAATTGGTCGCGGTCAGCGGCACCGGAGAGACGGTCAGGATGAAGCGGATCCCCTTGTTCAGCCGCCGGATCATGCCGAACGACGCGGCGAGATTGCGATAGACGGTCAGGAAGTCCTGATTGACGAACTCGTGCTCTGTCTCGTCGAAGGTGCCGGCCACGGTGCCCGGGCACATCGGATATTCATAGCCGCCGGACTTGTTAACCCAGCTCTCGGTCAGGCCGAGGGTGAAGACGAAATAGCGCGCCTTCTCAAGCCCGGCGCGGAACGCGTCGATGGTCACGGCGCGGGAACGCCGCATCTCCTCAACGGATTC
The DNA here is from genome assembly GCA_028694545.1 of Zavarzinia sp. Lineage (GTDB taxonomy): Bacteria > Pseudomonadota > Alphaproteobacteria > Zavarziniales > Zavarziniaceae > Zavarzinia. The sequence continues at coordinate 4,824 of JAQVKV010000113.1, forward strand.
GAACCCGCCCGGCTCGACCCGCGGGCGGAACGGATCGATGATACCGTCCTTTCCTTCCCACACCTCGTCCGGCGGGGTCGATTCCCCCGTCGCCCACGAGACCCACTGACGCAGCAACGAGGTCGTATAGATGTTCCCCGTGCGAGCGGAGAAGACGTTGTAGTTGAAAGCCGTCATGTTCTTGGGGCTGAGGCCGGCCGGGGGTGTTTCCGTGATCATCCAGCGAAAGCCACGATCCTGCAGAGCGTTGCCGATATGCTGCGCGAAACAGGAACCGAAGGTGGCGACGGCATCGGCGGGCATGATACGGAACTTGGGCGTCCACAACGGCTCGATCTCGAAGTTGTTCCGATCCGCTACCGCAAGTTTCCAGAATGCTTTGTTCGGAAGATTTTCGTAGGGATTCACCTTGACGACCCTTTCACGATAACCAGTAACGTACCAATTCGAGTCACTAAATTTTCTTAAATGGTTAGCCTTGCGGCAGCCTCTATCCTTGCTAGGCTAGACCAAGCTCGCCCGCTTTAGCAAGGGCACCGCGTCCCGCGCGAGCCCTTCCATGTGCCCGTGATGGCCCGGGGAGGAGGGCCCCACCGAAAGCCGATTTGGACCGATATTTCGAGGCGATCGAAATGGCGCGCCGGCCGGTTCCCCTTTCCGGCACAGCCTTATTGGAATCGCTCGGATGTGCATGGCAGGCATGGCGCGGACGGCCGTACCGTCCGGGGCCGTCGCACGGCATAAGAGGGGTCCGTTTCCAAGGCGAAGGACCCCCATGCCCGACACCGCGCGCGACGGCGCCCCCCGCGCCGGTTTCAGGACCATCGCCCTGATCATCGCGACCGCGATGTTCATGGAACAGCTGGACATCACCATCCTCGCGACCGCCCTGCCCGCCATGGCGCGGGATTTCGGCACGTCGGCGCCGAACCTGTCGCTGGCCATGACGTCCTATCTGCTGTCGCTGGCGATCTTCATTCCCGTGTCCGGGCGGGTGGCGGACCGTTTCGGGGCGCGGACGGTGTTCCGGGCGGCGATCGTCGTCTTCATCGTCGGCTCCGCGTTATGTTCACTGGCGAACGGGCTTGCCTCCATCGTCGCCGCGCGCCTGCTGCAGGGGCTGGGCGGCGCCATGATGATGCCGGTCGGGCGCCTCATCCTGCTGCGCTCCGTCGACAAGCGCGACATGGTCGCCGCCACCTCGTGGCTGCTGGTGCCGGCGCTGATCGGCCCCATCATCGGACCGCCGCTGGGCGGCTTCATCGTCACCTATCTGGACTGGCGCTGGATCTTCTACATCAATGTGCCGATCGGGCTGCTCGGCCTCGTGCTGGCCTCGCGCTACATCCCCAACCTGCGGGAGCCGCCCCTGCCCGGCAGCCGTTTCGACGGTTTCGGCATGGTGCTGTCGGGCCTTGCGCTGGGCAGCCTGTTCTTCGCCGCCGAACTGGCCAGCCGCGAGGGCGAGGGGCTGGTGGCCCTTGGCCTTGCCCTTGTCGGCGTGATCTTCGGCGCGCTCTATCTGCGCCACGCGCGGCGTCACCCCTCGCCCATCCTGGACGTCACCCTGATGCGGGTGCCGACCTTCCGGCTGTCGGTGATCTCCGGCTCGCTCACCCGCATCACCCAGGGCGCCCATCCCTTCCTGCTGCCGCTGCTGTTCCAGCTCTCCTTCGGGCTGACGGCGGCGAAGGCCGGCACCATGATCCTGGCGACGGCGCTGGGCGCCATGCTGATGAAGGCGGCGGCCCCCCGATTGTTGCGCCTCTTCGGCTTCCGCGCCTGCCTGAGCGTGAACGGCATGGCCTGTGCGCTGTGCTATGGCACTTGCGCCTTCTTCACGCCCGCCTGGCCCGAATGGGCGATCTTCGTCGTGCTGGTGATCAGTGGCTTGTCCATGTCGCTGCAGTTCACGGCGCTGAACACCGTCGCCTATGACGAGCTTTCGGCCGCGCGCATGAGTGCGGCGACGAGTTTCTACACGACCTTCCAGCAATTGATGCTGTCGGCCGGGGTCTGCGTGGCGGCGAGCGTGCTTCACGTCGGCATGACCCTGGGCGATCGCGACACGCCCGCCCGGATCGACTTCACCGCCGCCTTCCTGACCGTCGCCGCGATTTCCCTGCTCGCCGTCGTCTGGAACCGCCGCCTCGCCC
>JAQVKV010000114.1 GCA_028694545.1 Zavarzinia sp.
TCGTCTTCATCTTGGGCATTTGAACCTCCTTGATCCAAAGGATCGTCAAGCGGTGCCCAGGCAGCCCTTTTCGCCCGGCCCCGCGATGGAAGCGGGCCTTATAGCGGAGAGTCGAAGGGGGCGCAAGGCGGATGGCGGCGGACGACACGAGCCCCGCCGGCAGAGGGGACCGGCGGGGCCCAGGCCCCGGGGATGTCGCCGGCTTACTTGCCGGCGCGAAGCTTCTCGGCGGCGGCCTTGTAGGATTCGTAATGATCGCCCTCATCGGCAGCGATCTGGCGGAACATGGCCGCGACCTTGGTGTCGCCCGCCTTTTCCGCCTGTTCGGCGAATTCGACATACATCTTGGTATTCTCGTAATGCTCGCCAGCCATGCCGTCGAGCAGGTTGGCTTCGTCGGCGCCGACGAGGCCAAGGGCATCGGCCTCGCGGGCATAATGCTCGTTCGCTTCGACATTGGCATTCTCGTCGAACAGCTTGGCGATTTCCGGATGACCGGACTTGCGGGCCTGTTCGGCATAGGCCAGGTACTTCAGGTTGGCGAAGGCTTCGCCATGCATCGCCGCTTCCAGGTTCTTCCTCGTCTGGGGATCCAGATCCTTGGCGAAGGAAGGCGCGGCGACCAGCGGGGTGCCGGCAATGACGGCGATCGCGAGAAGATTTTGAACAATTCGCATAATCATTTCTCCTAAAGGTCTTCCGCTCTGCCAGCGGGCTGACGAGGAGAAATTGAAATAACGTTCTGACAATGTCCTGACGGTCGTCGAATATTTCCAAATCTGGAATATTTCAGGAAGATCGTGGCCGTCAGGAATTTGTCAGCTCGGCTTGATATTCATTCCATCGCCTTTGATTGCTTCCAGTCGAGATGGGAATGAAAATGATCAACCTGCGTATCGCCCTTGGTACCGTCATCATGGGGACCTGCCTCCATGCGGGTGTCGCCGCCGCCAGCCCGACCTGCACGACCGAGCCGGAATCGAAGTGGATGAGCGAAGAGGCGATGAAGCAGAAGATCGCCGAGATGGGCTTCAAGGACATCAAGGTCTTCAAGACGACCCGGAGCGGCTGCTACGAGATCTATGGCTACAACGCCGACGGCAGGAAGGCCGAGGTCTATTTCAACCCGGTCACCGGCGAAATCGTCGAAGAGAACGTCGACTGATGACGGCGGCCGACAGGCCGGCGTCGGCGCCCGCCGTGGCGCCGACGCCGGGCGTGCGGGTGTGGGATCCCTTCGTCCGTCTCTTCCACTGGTCGGTGGTCGCCGGTGTCGTGCTCAACTACGCCGTCCTCGAAGAGGGGAAGCCGGCGCATCGCTATATCGGCTATGGCGTCGCGGCCTTGCTGGGCCTGCGGCTGGTCTGGGGTTTCGTCGGCAGCCGGCATGCCCGTTTCGCCGATTTCGTCGCGGGGCCCCGCACCGTGTTCGGCCATCTGCGCGCGGCGTTGTCCGGTCGCGACCGCCGCTACATCGGCCATAATCCTGCCGGTGGTGCCATGATCCTGGTGCTGATGGCGCTGATCGGCCTGATCGCGGTTTCCGGCTGGATGCAGGGGCTCGATGCCTTCTGGGGCGAGGAATGGGTGCAGGATCTGCACGCGATCGCCGCCAATGTTCTGGTCGGCTTCGCGGTGCTCCATGTCGCGGCCGCCCTGATCGAAGGGCTGCGCCATCGCGAAAGCCTGGTTCTGGCCATGATCACCGGGCGCAAGCGGCCGGCATCGGGCACGGATGTCGACCATGCGCCTGCTCCTCGTCGAGGATAACCGGCGCCTGGCCGGCCTGGTGACGGAAGGGCTGGCGGACGAGGGTTTCGTCATCGACTGGGCGCCGACCTTGGCCGAGGCGCGCGAGATGGTCCAGCTTTCCGCCCATGATCTCGTACTCCTCGACCTTGGCATGCCGGATGGCGATGGCATCGATTTCATCCGTTTTCTCCGGCGTGTCCGCTTCGTCAGCCCGATCCTCGTGCTGACGGCGCGGGCCGGGCTCGACGACCGGGTTCTCGGGCTCGATTCCGGGGCCGACGACTATCTGGTGAAGCCTTTTGAAATGCGCGAGCTGGCGGCGCGCTGCCGCACCCTGCTGCGCCGGCCGGGGGCCCCGCTCGGGACCGTGCTGACGGCCGGCAACCTGCGTTTCGACTGCGCGTTGCGCGAAGCCGCGGTGGATGGCCGGCCCTTGCGTCTTTCGCCCAAGGAGTTGGGGCTGCTCGAAAGCTTGATGCGGCGGGCGGGCCACGTGGTCGCGAAACCAAGCCTTGAAAGCGCGCTCTATGCCCAGGCGGCGGAGGTTTCGGCGAATGCCCTCGAAGCCGTCGTGTCGCGCCTGCGCCGCCGCCTCGCCGACAGTCGGGCGACCGTCACCATCCATACGGCCCACGGCATCGGCTATATCCTGACCCCGACCCGCGGGGAGGCCGGCTGATCGTGCCCCGGCGGACGCATACCCTGCTCATCAAGCTGTCGACCCGCCTGGCGGGGGTCGGGGCTGCCTTCCTGATCGTCCAGCTGCTCGCGGTGATCTGGATGTATGTCCGCAATCCGAACGAGCTTGACCAATTGCTCGTCAGCGCCGAGGCAAACCGGATCGCCGGCGAACTCTCGGTACAGGGCCCGACCGACGCCCTGACCGTGCAGCCCGATCTGGCCCGGCCTCTGGCCCCCGGCACGCGCCGCTCCTTCGTGGTGCACGACAGGGCCGGGTGGATCGTCGGGCGTTACGAGGACGGCGACCTGCGCATCACCGAGGACGCGCCCCTGTCTTTCCTGGTGATCCGCACCCAGCGCGAGATCTGGGGCGATCGCTTCCTGGTTTCGGGCACACGGCGCATCGCCGTTGCGGGGCATGACTATTGGATCACCCTCGCTATCGCCGGTCAGGGGTTCCGTCCCTTCGTGCCGGTGATCTTCAACGAGGTGCGTTTCCACGTCCTCTTCCCGCTGCTGCTGCTTTCGGTCCTTTTCCTGCTGTTCAATTTCAGCGTGGTGCGCAGCACGCTGAAGCCGCTCGGCCAGGCGATCGGCGCCATTCGTGACATAGACCCGGCGCAGCCCGCCACCCGGATCGAGATTGTCCAGACGACATCCGAGGTCGAGGCGCTGATCATCGCGGTGAACGGGTTGCTGGAGCGGATCGATGGCGCGGTCGGGGCGGTGCGGGACTTCGCGGGCCACGCGGCCCATGAATTGCGCACGCCGCTCGCCGTGATGACCCTCGGCATCGGCAAGCTGCCGGCGGGATCTGCGCGCGATGGCCTGATGAAGGATGTTCAGGCCATGAAACGTCTGGTCGACCAGATGCTCGACATGGCCCAGGCCAATGCGCTGGAGATCGGGACGGGAAGCCGGGTCGATCTCGCCGCCGTCACCCGTGACGTGGTCTCGGACCTGACGCCCCTGGCGATCGCCCGCGAGCGTAGCCTCAGTTTCGAGGATCTGGGGGCGGGGGACCTCCAGGGCCATGGCGAGGCCATCGGCCGGGCCCTGCGCAACGTGATCGAGAATGCCCTTGCCCATACGCCGGCGGGCACCTCGGTCGAGGTACGTTGTGGCCCGGGCGCCATGGTCACCGTCCGCGATCACGGTCCCGGCGTGCCGGCACCCCTTCGGGAAAGGGTGTTCCAGCGTTTCGTCCGGCTCGACCGGGCCGGTGCGGGCGGTGCGGGCCTTGGCCTTGCCATCGTCGCCGCCATCGTCTCGGCCCATGGCGGCTCGGCCCGCATCGATGAGGCACCGGGAGGGGGCGCGATCGTCCGTCTGAGCTTCGGCCCCGCGTCCTGACCGGGTCCCCCTACTCCCGCTTCTCGTTGTGGCGTTCGATGGTGTGCAGGCTTTCGACCGGGGCGAAGTCGTCGGTCAGGATGGTGGGCTTGTCGATCGTGCCCACTTCGCGCCTGGCCTTGACCAGTTCGCGCAGGTCGTAGGGCAGCTGGTCGCGGGCCTGGACGAGGGCGGCGCGGGCGGCGAGTTCCTCGTCCGAAAGGCGGGGGCCGGCATAGCCGACCAGCACGATGTTGCCGTGGGCGGGGATCATGTCCACCTGATCGAAGACCGATTTCATCGTCGCATAGGCGCTGTCGAAGAACATGGTGGTGGGTTCGACGTTCTGGGCGACGATGCCCCCCGGCGCCAGGGTCTCCTGGACGAGACGGTAGAATTCCTGGGTCGTCAGGTGGAAGGGCACGAAGGGCCCGCGATAGGCGTCGAGCAGGACGAGGTCGTATTTCTCTTGCGTCCGGCGCAGGAAGATGCGGCCGTCCACCGTGTGGATATGCAGGCGGTCGCTTTCCCTCGTGTCGAAATAGCGTGCCGCCAGATCGACGACTGCGCCGTCCAGCTCCGCGACATCGGCGACGGCGCCGGGCAGGGCCTGCACGAGATAGTTGATGGTGCGCCCGCCGCCGAGCCCGACGAGGGCGATCCGCTTCACCGGTTCCGCATGGAAGGCGAGGGCCGCCGTCATGGTCCTTGTGTAAGGCACGATCAAGGCGCGCGGCTTCGAGATGCTGATGGCGGATTCGGTATAGCGCATGCGGCGATAGCCGAAATAGAGACCGACCACGTCGCCATGCTTCTCGACGAAGATGGTGTTGTATTCGGAATCGACTCGTTCCAGCTCCCCGTCCGGCAGGGGGGCGAGGGCGCTGGTGTCCTGGGCCTGCGCCGGTGTCCCGGTGGGCACGACGAGCGCGGTGACGATGGCGACGACGAGCCCGGCGACTTCGGCCGTCGCGAGACCCCGGCGCGGCCGTGTCAGCAGATAGACCGCGATGCTGAAGAAGAGCGTGACACCAGCCAGCACGAAATAGATCGAGCGCATGCCGAAACTCGGAATGAAGTAGAAGCTGGTGCCGAGCGTGCCGAGGATGCTGCCCGCCGTGTTCAACGCCGAAATCCGGCCCGAGATCGTGCCCGAATGGGTGCGCGCGTCGAGCAGCAGGCGCAGGCAGAAGGGGCCGACGGCGGCAAGCAGGGCTGCCGGCAGGCAGGCGAGCGCCACCGCCGCGAGCAGGGCGGCATAGCGCAGGTCATAGACTTGGTCGAGGATGCGGTTGATGATCTCGTCGCCCCAGAAGGGCATGACGAGGATGGTGAAGGTCGACAGGAAGAACAGCAGGCCGACGATACGCCCGTGCGGATGCCGGTCGACATAGCGCCCGCCGACGACATAGCCGATCGTCATGCCGATCAGGAATACCGCGATCAGCGCGCCCCAAGTGTAGATGGTGCCGCCGAAATAGGGGATGAAGGTGCGCCCGATCATCATCTCCAGCGCCATTGTGACGAAGCCGGAAAAGAAGGCGGCGGCATGAAGGGCGCCGCCGCGCAACAGGGTCGCCGCGCTCGTTGCGGACATGATCACTCCTCGGTGCGGATGGCGAAACGCTGGACCAGCCCGTCCAGGCGGGACGACTCGTTGTCCCGCGTCATGGTGACGTAAAGGCTCTTCTGGTCCGGGCTGATCGCCATATTGGTGACATAGGGCAGGGCGACGGGCACCACGGCCTCGAATTTCCCCTCGGGCGACAGCAGGATCAGGCGTCCGTTGCCGTAATTGGCGACCAGGACTTCGCCGTCGGCGAAGGCGGCAATGCCGTCCGGCCCGCCAAGATCATAGGGATGGGCGGGCGCTGGCGCGTCGCGGAAATCGAAGAAGACGGCGGCGGGGCCGACCCGGTCCGGTGCCTCGAGCGGGAAAGCGAGCACTCGCCCGTCGAGATGGGCGGAGACCAGCACCCGGTGCAGCGCCTCCTGCACCAGCACGCCGTTGCTGTAATGGATGCCGGCGGCGAGCACATGGGCCTTATTGCTCGCGGCATCGATGCGGATCAGGCGCCCGGTGGCCGGCGCCTGAAGCGAGAACAGGCCGGACGAACTGAGGAACAGGTTGCCGCCCGAATCGACCGAGGCATCGTTCGGCCAGGTGACGCGGCTGCCGTCGTCGGCCATGGTGATTTCGGCGATGGTCTCGAAATCGGGCGAGAGTCGCATGACCCGGTGGCCCAGATGGCACAGCACCCAGAAACCACCCGCCGGCAGGCGCTTGACCGAGGTCGGGCCGCAGCCCCGGTCGTGCCACACGGTCTCCGTGCCCTCGGGCCGGCTGCGCACGATGCGGTTCATGGGCATTTCGGCGGAGAGCAGCGAGCCGTCCGCCAGCAGTTGCGGCCCTTCCGGATAGCGGGCCTCCGCATTGACGATCTCCGCCGGCTCGAACACCCGATGCGCCGCCCGGGCAGGGGCGAAGGGGAGGAGGGCGAGCAGCGCCAGCGCGATCGCGCCGGTACGGGACCGGAAGGTGGAAGCGGGGATCATGGTGCGGTCAATATTCAACGGCTGCCCGGGATTCAACGCCGGCTCAGGCTGAAGCTGCCGAAAGTATCGCCGATATACCATTGGCCATCGATCTGCCGGCCGTCCGGCGAGACGAAGCCTTCATATTCGACGCCATGGTCGACGCCACCGGTACCGTCATAGAATTTGACGAATTTCACCGAATTGCCGTCGACCCGGCCCCGTACCCGCGCCTTCAGCATGGCGGCATTGGGATCGCCGAAGGTGTTGGGCTCGACGATCTCGCCGCTCAGGGCGCCTTGCCTGTCCTGAAGGGTCAGGGTGAAGGCGACCGGCGGGCGCCCGGGATCGGCATAGGCGTAGCTGCCGCGCCAGACCCCGGCGAGGTCGGGCGTCTCGCGCCGTTTGGACGGGGCTTCCGGCTCCGGTCGTTTCTGGCCGGACATGCCGCCGAAACCCTGGCCCGCCAAGGCCGTGGGCGGCATCGCGAGCAGCGCCGTCAGGCACAACACCGCCGCCGGCAGCAGTCGGTGGAGGGGAAGGCGGACGGATGCCATCGGCGGAGCATTCCTTTCGACAGGGACAATTGGCCGTGATCTTGCCCTTACGGGCGCCGGCGGACAAGAACGCTGGGCTTGGGAAAGCACTCGTGGCACTCTCTCGCGGTGACCGGCGTG
>JAQVKV010000115.1 GCA_028694545.1 Zavarzinia sp.
TCGGAAAAGCCCATGGCCTTCAGGCGGCGCCAGCCGGCGGCGGTCGTCGGCAGGCCGCTTTCGATCACGCCGGTTTCCTCGGCCACGATCTCGGCGATCTCCTCGAGGAACCAGGGGTCCATCCTGGTGATCGCGGCGACCTCGTCGACCGTCATGCCGGCGCGGAAACCGTCGGCGACGACGACGAGGCGGTCCGGCACGGGCTTGCCCAGCTCGACCTCGATCAGGTCGCGGTCGCCATGCAGGCGCTCCACCGGATCGAAGCCGGTCAGGCCGGTTTCCATGGAACGCAGCGCCTTCTGCACGGATTCCTTGAAGGTCCGGCCGATCGACATGGCCTCGCCGACCGACTTCATGGCCGTGGTCAGCAGGGCGTCGGCGCCCTTGAACTTCTCGAAGGTGAAGCGCGGCATCTTCGTGACGACATAGTCGATGGTCGGCTCGAAGGACGCGGGGGTAACGCCGGTGATGTCGTTCATCAGCTCGTCCAGCGTGTAACCGATGGCGAGTTTGGCCGCGACCTTGGCGATCGGGAAGCCCGTCGCCTTCGACGCCAGCGCCGACGAACGCGAGACGCGCGGGTTCATCTCGATCACGACCATGCGGCCGTTCTCGGGATTGATCGCGAACTGGACGTTGGAACCGCCGGTCTCCACCCCGATCTCGCGCAGCACCGCGATCGAGGCGTTGCGCATGATCTGATATTCCTTGTCGGTCAGCGTCAGCGCCGGCGCGACCGTGATCGAGTCACCCGTGTGGATGCCCATGGGATCGATGTTCTCGATCGAGCAGATGATGATCGCATTGTCCGCCTTGTCGCGGACGACCTCCATCTCGTATTCCTTCCACCCGGCGACCGACTCTTCGATCAGCACTTCGGTGGTCGGGGAGGCGTCGAGGCCCGAGGCCACGATGCGGTCGAACTCTTCCCGCGTATAGGCGATGCCGCCGCCGGTGCCGCCCAGGGTGAAGGAGGGGCGGATCACGGCCGGCAGGCCGATGTCGGCATAAGCCTCCATCGCTTCCGCCATCGAATGGGCGACGCGGGATTTCGGGCTTTCGAGGCCGAGCTTGTCCATCGCCTCGCGGAAGCGCAGCCGGTCCTCGGCCTTCTCGATCGCCTCGCGGTTGGCGCCGATCAGCTCGACGTTGAACTTGGCCAGCGTGCCGTCGTCTGCCAGCGCCATCGCCGTGTTCAGCGCGGTCTGCCCGCCCATGGTGGGGAGCAGGGCGTCGGGCCGTTCCTTCTCGATGATCTTGGCGACCATCTTCGGCGTGATCGGCTCGACATAGGTCGCGTCGGCGAGGCCCGGGTCGGTCATGATGGTCGCCGGGTTCGAGTTCACCAGGATGACCCGGTAGCCTTCGTCCTTCAGCGCCTTGCAGGCCTGGGTGCCGGAATAGTCGAACTCGCAGGCCTGGCCGATGACGATCGGCCCGGCCCCGATGATCATGATCGAGGTGATGTCGTTACGCTTGGGCATGGGACTTCACCAGGTCGATGAAACGGTCGAAGAGATAATGGCTGTCCTCCGGTCCCGGAGAGGCTTCCGGGTGGTACTGGACGGAGAAGACCGGCTTGTCGAGCATGCGCAGCCCCTCGTTGGTGCCGTCGAAAAGGGAGATGTGGGTCTCCTCCGCGTTCGCCGGCAGGGTTTCGGGCAGGACGACGAAGCCGTGGTTCTGGCTCGTGATTTCCACCTTGCCGGTGGTCTTGTCCTTCACCGGATGGTTGGCGCCGCGGTGGCCCTGCTTCATCTTGGCGGTCTTCGCGCCGAGCGCCAGCGCCAGCATCTGATGGCCAAGGCAGATGCCGAACAGGGGCTTGCCGCTGTCGATCAGCGCCTTGATCACGGGCACGGCATATTCGCCGGTCGCCGCCGGATCGCCGGGGCCGTTCGACAGGAAGACACCGTCCGGCTTCAGGGCCAGCACGGCTTCGGCCGTGGTGTCGCCCGGCACGACGGTGACCCGGGCGCCCGTATTGGCCAGGCAGCGCAGGATGTTGCGCTTCACGCCGTAGTCGATGGCGACGATGTGGAACTGCGCGTTCTCCTGCCGGCCGTAGCCCTTGCCGAGCGTCCACAGGGTCTCGTCCCAGCTATAGGACTGGCGGCAGAACACTTCCTTGGCGACGTCGAGCCCTTCGAGCCCGGGGAAGGCAGCGGCCTTGGCCTTCAGGGTGTCGATATCGAATTCACCGGTCGGGTTGTGGGCGATGACGCCATTCGGCGCGCCCGAGGCGCGGATCAGCCGGGTCAGGCGCCGCGTGTCGACGCCGGCGAGGCCGACGAGGCCGCGCTGGCGGCACCAGGCATCGAGATGGCTGGCCGCGCGCCAGGACGAGGGCTCGGTGATGTCGGCGCGCAGGATCAGGCCGCGCGCCGCCGGGCCGACGGACTCGATGTCCTCGAAATTGGTGCCGACATTGCCGACATGGGGGAAGGTGAAGGTGATGATCTGGCTGGCGTAGGAAGGATCGGTCAGGATCTCCTGATAGCCGGTCATCGAGGTATTGAAACAGACTTCGCCCACCGCGTCGCCCGTCGCGCCGAGACCACGGCCATAGAGCACGGACCCGTCGGCAAGGACGAGAACACCGGTGGGTTTGGCGCCAGCGACCGCGTCGGCGGTTTGGCGCGCGTCGTCAGGAATGCTGCCCCGCAGGGAAAGCGGGGGCACGGTTTCTGGCGTCGTCATCGGGAAACTCCGCGGCGGGGGCGCCCGCCGGTCAAATCGGGCGGACCATAATGGCGCCCGCATGTGCAGTCAAGTCATGCGGCCCTGCGGAATTTGCCATGCTCGTCAACGGCTTATGGCCACCCTGCAAGAGCTGCGCTAATGTGCGCGCGAACTTCTGCCAAGGGGAGACTTCCAAATGCTGCGCGATCGCCTGAACGGGGCCCTCAAGGACGCGATGCGCGCCAAGGATATGGTGCGTGTGACGACCATCCGCATGATCCTTGCCGCCTTCAAGGATCGCGACATCGCGGCCCGCACGGAAGGCCCGGACGCGGGTGTGGGCGAGGCGGAACTGGTCACCGTCCTGCAGAAGCTGATCAAGCAGCGCCGCGATTCGATCGAAGCCTACGAAAAGGGCGGCCGGCCCGAGCTCGCGGACAAGGAGCGGGCCGAAATCGCGGTGATCGAGGATTATCTGCCCCAGCAGATGTCGGAGGACGAGATGAAGGCGGCAATCGCCACCGCGGTGGCCGAACTCGGCGCCTCGGGCATGAAGGACATGGGCAAGGTAATGGCGGCGCTGCGCGAACGCCATGGCGGCACCATGGATTTCGGCAAGGCCAGCCCGCTCGTGAAGGCGGCGCTCGCCTGAGCTACGACGGGCGCGATGGCCGCAGGATGCGTGTTGCTGCAAATACGGTAAATACTTAACCTATTTCCTCCATATTGGGCGGGGTCGTGGCGGCGGGTCCATCCGCTACGTATCAGCCCGTGATGGAGGGGCCGTATTGATGAGCGGGCTGGCGCAGATGCAGGTCTTTGGCTGGAGAGCGGCCGTTTTCGGCATCGCGCTTTGCGTGCTGCCGGCCGGCTTTGTCTCCGCGCGGGCCGACTCGCTGCTGCTGCCCGACGAGGAACCGGTGCGGGTCGAGCCCCTGGCGCCGACGGCGCCGGTCGGTCCCGCCGGTATTTCGGTGAAGGATCTCCTCGACCGGGCGAGCCAGTGGCGCCAGCGGGGGCGGGCCGATCTGGCGCAATCCCTGCTCGAACAGGTGTTGAAGGTCGAACCCGGCAACCTCGACGCCCTTTTTCAGGCTGGCCTCGTCGCGATCGATGGTGGCGACACCGCCAAGGCCAACGGCTATCTGGCCCGGATGGTCGAAATCGCCCCCGGCGACGTCCGGGTCGAGCGGATGAAGATGGCGCTGGCGCGCGGCCAGATCTCCCCCGAGCGTATCGAGGCCGCGCGCGCTGGCACATTCCGGGGATTCGGCGGCGGCCGTTAAGGCCTATCGCGATGCTTTCGCCGGGCTGCCGCCGCCCCTCGAATACGCTCTGGAATATTATGTCGCCATGGCCGGGACCGAGGAGGGCTGGGCCGAAGCCCGGACCCGCCTGCAGGCGATGGCGGCGAAGAGCCCGGACGACATCGAGCTGCAGCTCTCCTACGCCCGCGTTCTCACCTATCGCGAGGTGACGCGCCGGGAGGGGATCGAGCGTCTCGCCAGGCTGGCGCCGCGTTCGCCAGACGCGGACCGGTCCTGGCGCGACGCTCTGCTCTGGCTCGATGCCGGCAGGGCGGACGAGGCCCTGTTCAAGGCCTATGCCGACGCCCATCCGGACGACGGCGACGTCAACGGGCGCTGGGCCAAGGTCATCGAACCGATGAAGCCCGACAACGCAATCCATGCAGTTACACTGGCCTATGGCGCCGTCGCCGAGCGGAAATACGCCGAGGCCGAGACCCTGTTCCTCAAGGCGCTGGAATTCGATCCCAATAACACCAATGCCCTGACAGGCATGGCGGGATTGCGCATGCGCGTGGGCCGGGCCCGCGAAGCCATGGAATATATGCAGAGGGCGGTCGCGATCGAGCCGACGCTGCGCGAGGAGTACCATGACCTCTACGACGCGGCGAACTTCCTGAACGACTACAATGCCGCCTCCGGCGCGGCCCGGGCCGGCCGATATGCCCAGGCCGAGCGCCTGCTGCGCCCGCTGGTGGCGGGCCGTGCCAAGGAACGCTCGATCGCCGTCGCCTTGCTCGCCTCGGTCCTGGCCAGCCAGAAGAAATATGCCGAGGCCGAGAAATACTATCGCGAGGCCCTGCGTCTGCGGCCCCGTGACAGGACCGTGGTGACCGGCCTCTATCGTGTGCTCGTCGCGCGCGGCAAGGTGGCGGAAGCCGAGGCCCTGGCCAATCAGGTTCCGCCCGACGTCCGGGCCGAGGTCGGCCGGAGCCTTGTCCAGGCCGAGGCCCAGGCCGCCGTCATGCAGGCGGAATCCCGTGCCCGGGCTGGCGATATTCCAGGGGCGATCGCCGCCTATACGGAAGCGATCTCCAAGGACCCGGAAGATCCATGGACCCGGCTCGCCTATGCGCGCCTGCTGCGGGGGCAGGGGCAGGCGGCGCTGGCGGAAGATGTGATGCGGCCGGTATTGGCCAAGCCGGCACCCACGGCGGCCGATTTTCACGTCGGCGCCCTTTTCGCCCTCGATCGGGACCGGCTGCAGGAGGCGGGCGCCCTGATCAACGCGATCCCGGGCCCGCAGCGCAACGCCGAAATCCGGAGACTGTCGGAAGACATCGCCCGGAAGACGACCATCCTGCAGGCCCGCCGCTCCATCGCCGGCGGCGACCGGGAACAGGCGCTGGCGGCGTTGCGCACGCTCTCGTCGCGGAACGATCTCGATCCCGGGACCTGGGGCGAGATCGCGGCGGCGACGGCCGAAATGGGGGACACGAACCAGGCGCTGGCGATCGCGCGGCGCGAGCTGGCGAAGCCGATCCCGGCCAATGCCAGCCTGTCGTCCTATGGCGGCCTGATCGGTATCGTCGCCCGCTATGGCAGCGAGAACGAGACTCAGACTCTGGTCTCCCGTTTCCGCTCGAAGGCGCGGACGGCGGAGGAGATTCGCCTCGTAGCCGATATCGAGGCGGGGCTCGTCGGCACACAGGCCGACCGGCTGCGCCAGGCGAACCAGATCCGCCCCGCCTACGACCTGCTGGTTGCGCGCCTCCAGCGCGATCCGCAGAACACCACGCTGCTCGCCGCGCTCGCGCGGGTCTACGCCTCGGCCAAGATGTATGACGAGGCGGACCGTATCTATGCCGCCCTTCTGGCGCGCAAGCCCGAGGATCAGGACCTGGCCATGCAGGCCGTGTGGGTCGCGATCAACCAGCGGGATTACGACCGGGCCCGGCGCCTGATCGATCCCCTGCTCGAGGGCGCCGTGCCGTCGTCCCAGCTCTATTTCGCGAATGGCATACTGCTGCGCGCGGAAGGAGATAACGGTGGCGCGATCCATGCGCTCGAAAAGGCGAAGGAACTTCGGGCGCGGGAGCTCGGTGTCGCGCCGACCTCGCTCGCCCCCCTCTCATCGAACACGGACGGCTTGCAGGCGCTGCCCAATTTTCTCTGAACGTGGGTCCGGAACAGACATGAACAGCATTCTCGCGGGCGTCGTCGTCCTTATCCTCGGCGACAGTCACATGGTCCATCAGGGTGGCCTGATCGATCTTCTGCCCAATGCGCTCGCCGCCGATGGCGCGACCGTCTATGCCTATGGCGCCTGCGGCGCCACGCCGACCGACTATCTGACTCCGAAGACCACCGATTGCGGCCGGACCGCCCGTGCCGGCACGGGCGCGGTGAAGCGGGAAACGGGCCTCGGCCTTCCGGTCTGGAACGCCCGCGAACTGATCGCGCGGACGAAGCCGGATCTTGTCCTCGTCGTCATGGGCGATACCATGGGCGCCTACAAGAACCCGGCCTTCCCCAAGGCATGGGTATGGGATCAGGTGACCGCGCTGACCGGTGAAATCAAGGCGGCCTCGCTGTCCTGCGACTGGATCGGCCCGCCCTGGGGCACGGACAACCCCGCCTTCGGCAAGACGTCTGGCCGGGTTCAGGAGCTTTCCACCTATCTCGGCCAGATCGTGAGCCCGTGCCACTATATCGACTCGACCAAATTCGCCGCCCCCGGCGTCTGGAAGAGCATCGACGGACAGCATCTCGACCAGGCGGGTTACAAGGCCTGGGCCGCCGCCATCACGGCGTCGGTCGAGCAGCAGCAGGCCCATCCCGCCGCGCCCGCCGCCGGCGCCACGCAGGACGAGCAGCCATGGTGAGCCGGTTTCCGATCCTCGTCGCCGCCCTTGTCGGGCTTGGCGGTGCCGCCTTCGCCGCCGACATCCAGCTCTACGAGACCGGGCCGGATGTCATTTCGGGCTATGTCCGTTTCGTCAATGCCACGGGCATGGCGGTCGAGGTCGCTGCCGGGGG
>JAQVKV010000116.1 GCA_028694545.1 Zavarzinia sp.
CGGTGGGTGGCGTGCACAGCCCCCTGGTGCGCCGGGGCCTGCGCACCTTCACCTCGCTCAACGTGCGCTCGGCCGAATGCCTCGACACCCATATGTTCGCGGTGCTGATCGGCTGCGGCGCGACGACGGTGAACGCCTATCTGGCCGAAGCCTGCATCGCCGACCGTCTGGCCCGGGGCCTGTTCCCCGGCATGACGCACCATGATTGTGTCGCCCGCTTCAAGGAATCGATCAATCAGGGCCTGCTGAAGATCATGTCCAAGATGGGCATCTCGGTGATCTCCAGTTATCGCGGCGGTTACAACTTCGAGGCCGTCGGCCTGTCGCGCGCGCTGGTCGCCGAATTCTTCCCCGGCATGCAGTCGCGCATTTCCGGCATCGGCCTGCCCGGCATCCAGAAGAAGGTGCTGGAGCTGCACGCCCGCGCCTTCGACCCGGATGTCGCGGCGCTGCCGGTCGGCGGTCTCTACCGCTTCCGCAAGACGGGCGAGGCCCATGCCTGGGAAGGCAGCCTCATCCACATGCTGCAGCAGGCGGTTTCGTCCGACAGCTATACGCTTTACAAGAAGTACGCGCAGGGCATTCACGCCCGGGCGCCGATCGCGCTGCGCGACCTTCTGGAGTTCAAGCCGGCGGGCACGCCCATTCCGATCGAGGAGGTGGAAAGCATCACCTCGATCCGCAAGCGCTTCGTGACGCCGGGCATGTCGCTCGGCGCGCTCTCGGCGGAAGCCCATGAGACGCTGACGATCGCCATGAACCGGATCGGCGCCAAGGCCGACTCGGGCGAGGGCGGCGAAGGCAAGGAACGCTTCACGCCGCGCGCCAATGGCGACAACGCCAATTCGCCGATCAAGCAGGTGGCGTCGGGCCGTTTCGGCGTCACCGCCGAATATCTGAACCAGGCCCGCGAGCTGGAAATCAAGGTCGCGCAGGGTGCGAAGCCCGGCGAAGGCGGCCAGCTGCCCGGCTTCAAGGTGACGATCGAGATCGCCCGCCTGCGTCACTCGACGCCCGGCGTCATGCTGATCTCGCCGCCGCCGCACCACGACATCTACTCGATCGAGGATCTGGCCCAGCTCATCTACGACCTGAAGCAGATCAACCCGACGGCGCAGGTCTGCGTGAAGCTGGTGGCGGGTTCGGGCATCGGCACGATCGCGGCCGGCGTCGCCAAGGCGAAGGCGGACGTCATCCTGATCTCCGGCCATGTCGGCGGCACGGGCGCCTCGCCCCAGACGTCGATCAAATACGCCGGCCTGCCGTGGGAAATGGGCCTGACCGAAGCCAATCAGGTGCTGACCCTGAATCGTCTGCGCCATTCGGTGAAGCTGCGCACCGACGGCGGCATCAAGACCGGCCGCGACGTCGTCATGGCCGCGCTCATGGGGGCGGAGGAATATGGTGTCGGCACGGCCAGCCTGGTGGCGCTTGGCTGCATCATGGTTCGCCAGTGCCAGTCGAACACCTGCCCGGTCGGCGTCTGCACCCAGGACCCGGCCATGCGCGAGAAGTTCGACGGCTCGCCCGAGAAGGTCGTGAACCTGTTCTCCTTCATCGCGGAGGAAGTGCGCGAGATCCTGGCGTCGCTGGGGCTTCGCTCGCTCGACGAGGCGATCGGCCGGGTCGACCTGCTGCGTCAGGTCTCGCGCGGGCACCACCACCTCGACGACCTCGACCTCAACCCGCTGCTGGTCACGCCGGACTCGGGCCCCTATGCCCGCCATTCGGTGATCGAAGGGCGGAACGAGGTGCCCGACACGCTGGACGCCCAGATGGTGAAGGACGCGGCGGCGGTCTTCGAGCGCGGCGAGAAGATGCAGCTCACCTATACGGTGCGCAACACCCAGCGGGCCATCGGCACCCGCCTGTCGTCCCATGTCGTGCGCAAGTTCGGCATGGACGGGCTGGACCACGGCCATATCGAGGTCTCGCTGCGCGGTTCCGCCGGCCAGTCGCTGGGCGCCTTCGCCGTGAAGGGCGTGAAGCTGAAGGTCTATGGCGACGCCAACGACTATGTCGGCAAGGGGCTCTCGGGCGGCACCATCGTGGTGCGTACCACGACGTCCTCGCCGCTGGTCCCGCATGAGAACACGATCATCGGCAATACGGTGCTCTATGGCGCCACCGCCGGCTATCTGTTCGCGAGCGGCAAGGCGGGCGAGCGTTTCGCGGTCCGTAACTCGGGCGCGACGACGGTGATCGAGGGCTGCGGCTCCAACGGCTGTGAATATATGACCGGCGGCACGGCGGTCATCCTCGGCCCGGTGGGCGACAACTTCGGCGCCGGCATGTCGGGCGGCATGGCCTTCATCTATGATCCGCACGACGATTTCCCGATGCGGGTGAACGATGAAAGCGTGGTGTTCCAGCGCCTCGCCTCGGCCCATTGGGAAGGCCTGCTGAAGGAACTGGTCGAACGCCAGCTGGCCGAGACCGGCTCGCCGCTGGCGGCCCGCCTGCTCTCGGACTGGGAGCGCGAGAGCGAGCGCTTCTGGCAGATCTGCCCGAAGGAAATGGTCAAGCGCCTGTCCCATCCGCTGACGGACGAGGCCTCGCTGAAGCGCGCCTGATCAGGATCGCACACAGAAATGGCCGGGGATTTTCCCGGCCATTTTTTTGTGGCGGCAGGGCCATAGGCTCTGTCGTTTCGTGTTAAAGATGATGATGGCTGGCCATCGCGCCAAATTCGGCGTGTTTCCGCCTGCCGACGGCCACAATTCTAAGGTGTCGTGCCTCCATCAGTCCCTGGGATTGCGGAGGTTCCGTGACGCATCTGTCCTCGATCGTGATCGCCCTCGCCCTGTTCACGGGCGCCTGTTCCACCCGCTCCATATCGGACAGCGGCTATGGCGGCAGCCATTATGGCGGCGAGTTGATCGAGATGGATCTGGTTGGCGTCACCGGCGATGCGGCCGTGACGCAGGCGGACATAGCCGCCGCCCTGGCCGATACAACGAGGCCGGTCCCCGATCCGGCCGGCCCCCTCCTGCTGATCCAGTCAGGGGCGCTGGCGCCGGATTCGGCCATGGTCGGAGCCATGGAGCGGCATTTCACGGTCTTCCCCTTCCTCGGCCTGTCGCCCCGGGGCGAGGAGGCTTATGGCATGAAGCTGCGCCTTGCCGCGGCCAAGGGCGGATTTCGGCAGATCCTGATCTATTGGGGCATGATCGAGACCGAGCGGCGGGGCGGGGCAGGCAAGCTCGTGTCCTGGGTTCCCTTGGTCGGCGACCTCATCCCCGACGAAAGCCAGCACATGCGGATCGGCATGCGCGCCATCCTGATCGACGTCGCCAGCGGGCGCTGGCGCCTCTACAAGACCGAGTTCATGGACGACGACAGTTTCAGCATGAAGATCGATCGCGAGCAGGCGGACCAGGATCAGGTCAGGGCGTTGAAGCGCCGGGGCTATGAGGCTTTGGCCGCCGAGATCGCGGCCTCCGCGTCTCCTTGATGGCTGGCGTTCCGTCGACGGGGGCTGGGCGCTATGCTGCCGGCCCCATCGAATGGAGCGGTGATTGACATGATCAGGATCTATCTCGCCGGTCCCGAAGTCTTTCACCCCGACGCGATCGCGCTCGGCCGGGCGAAGCAGGCGTTGTGCGCGGCTCTTGGTTTCGAGGGGCTCTATCCCCTCGATACGGAACTGCCGGGCGGGGAGATGCCCCCCCATGCGGCGGGCCTTGCCATCTTTCGCGGCAATGTCGAACTGATTCGCCGGGCGGATGCGGTGATCGCCAACCTCAGCCCGTTTCGCGGGCCCGGTGCCGACGCCGGCACGGTGTTCGAGGTCGGTTTCGCGCTTGGCCTTGGCAAACGGGTGCTCGGCTATCGCAATGTCGCGGACAGTTACCTCGAACGGGTGCGGGCGTGGCATGGCGAACCGCTGGGCGCGGACGAAGCCGGCCGTCCGCTCGACCGGGACGGGTTGCTGGTCGAGGAGTTCGGTTTTGGCGACAATCTGATGATCGATGCCGCCCTGATCGAGGGCGGCGTTCCGGTGATCGCGGATGAGGCGCCGCCCGGCGCCCGGCTCACGGATCTGACGGCTTTCACCGCCTGTCTCCTGCGCCTGAAGGACTTGCCGGCGTCTCCTTGACGGATGTCCTTGCCGCCTTGCCGGCCGCCCACTAAAGTCCGGCGCATGCGCATCCTCCACCACATGCCTCTGTCGCCGTTCAGCCGCAAGGTCCGGCTCGCCCTGAAGGAAAAGGGCCTCGATTTCGAGCTGCGGCACGAGAAGGTGTGGGAGCGGCGGCCCGAATTTCTCGCCCTCAATCCGGCCGGCCAGGTGCCGGTGCTGGAGGACGAGGGCGGGCAGGTGGTGGTCGATTCTACCGCCATCACGGAATATCTCGAGGAAGCCTATCCCGAGCGCCTCCTGCTTGGCCGCAACGTGCGGGAACGGGCGGAAACGCGGCGGCTGATCGCCTGGTTCGACCAGAAGTTCCATGCTGAAGTCACCCTGAATCTTGTGTTCGAGAAGGTGACCAAGCGCTTCTTCGGCCTCGGCAATCCGGATTCGGCGGCGATCCGCATGGGCAAGCAGTTCATCGGCGGCCATCTCGATTATATCGCCGAACTGTCGGAGCGCCGGCGCTGGCTGGCGGGGAATGATTTCGGCCTCGCCGACATGGCCGCCGCCGCCCATCTGTCCTGCATCGACTATCTGGGCGACGTGCCCTGGGACGAGCATCCGCGGGCCAAGGATTGGTATGTGCGCGTGAAGTCGCGGCCGAGTTTCCGGCCCCTGCTCGGCGATCATGTCGCCGGCATGCCGCCGCCGCCCCATTACGCCGACCTCGACTTCTGACCATGGCCAGGACCGCCGATCCCCGCACCGCCCTGCTCGACGAGGCGCTGCGGCTCGGCTTCGACGTGACCGGCATCGCCGGGCCCGACGCCATCGCCCATCTCGGTCGCGACCGTCTGTTCCGCCACTGGCTGGACGAGGGACGCCATGGCGCCATGGCCTGGATGGAAGAAACAGCGGAGCGCCGGGCCGATCCCCGCGTGCTCTGGCCCGGGGTGCGGTCCATCGTCATGGTCGGCGCCAATTACGGTCCCCATTCGGCGCACGAGGACCTGCTGCGGCAGGCGGACCGGGGCGTGGTCGCCGCCTATGCCCGCATGCGCGACTATCACGACGTGATGAAGGGCCGGCTGAAGATGCTGGCGCAATGGGCGGCGCGGCGGCTGGGCGGGGAGGTGAAAGTCTTCGTCGACACGGCCCCGGTGCTGGAAAAGCCGCTGGCCCAGGCCGCCGGCCTTGGCTGGCAGGGCAAGCATAGCAATCTGGTCAGCCGGGAGCATGGCTCGTGGCTGTTTCTGGGCGCCCTCTTCACCAGTGCCGAACTCGAGACCGACATGCCCGAGGCGGATCATTGCGGCACTTGCCGCCGTTGCCTCGACGTCTGCCCGACCGATGTCTTTCCCGCCCCCTATCAGCTCGACGCCCGGCGTTGTCTTGCCTATCTCTCGATCGAATATGGCGGGGTGATCCCGCTCGAATTCCGTGCCGCCATGGGCAACCGGATCTATGGCTGCGACGATTGCCTTGCCGTCTGCCCCTGGAACAAATGGGCCGAAGCCTCACATGACGCCAAACTGTCCGAACGGGCGGATCTGGCGGCGCCGCCGCTGGCGGAGTTGGTGCGGCTCGACGATGCGGCGTTCCGGGCCCGTTTCGCGACGACACCGGTGAAGCGCATCGGCCGCGACCGTTTCCTGCGCAATGTGCTGATCGCCATCGGCAACGGCTGCGACGGGGCCCTGCTGCCCGAGGTCGTGGCCCGTCTGGACGACGACAGTGCGCTCGTCCGGGGCATGGCGGTCTGGGCCCTGGGTCGGCTGGCGGACGGGGCGCGCGTGGCCACCGAAGCCGCGCGGCACGCGGGCGAGGACGATCCGGGCGTGCGCGCCGAATGGGCGGCGCTTATTTCCCCTTCGTCTTCTCCAGCGCCTTGAGGCTGGCGAGGGCCGCGTCGCGGACCGGGCCCTTGGGGGCGCTGTCCGCGACCGTCTTCCAGTCGGCGGCGGCGCCCTTGCGATCGCCGTCGATCAGGCGGATGCGGCCCCGTTCCAGTAGCACTTCCGGGGCGTTCGGCGCCAGCCTCAGGGCTTTCTCGACCGCGCCCCTGGCGTCCGCGATCTTGCCCGCCTCGCGCAGGGCCGTCGCATAGAGGAGATAGAGTTCCGGATCCTCGTCGTCGATCTGCACGGCACCGTCGAGGTCGCGGGCGGCGCGGGCCCATTGGCCGAGCGCGGCGAAGGCACGCGCCCGGTCGGCCAGCATCTGGGGATCGTTCGGCGTGTTCTTCAGGGCCCGCGTGAAGGCGTCGACCGCGAGGTCCGCCTTGCCGTCCAGCATGCGGACGTTGCCCAACTGCCCGAGCAGGGCGGCTGCCTCGTAAGGATTGGCGGTCTGGTCGACTAGGCGGTTCAGCCGGTCGGCGGCGTCGCCATAGCGCTGCAGCGCGACCTCGGCCAGGGCAGCGCAATGCTGGGCGCCGGGATCGTCCGTCGTTTTCGCCCAGGTGGTCGCGGCCTTGTAGCCGTCGCCGGGCGAGCGTTCGACGAGGGCGGTGCATTCGGCATAGGTCAGCGCCTGCGCGCCCCCCGTCCAGAGGCAGAGGGCGGTGACCAGCGCGAGGCCTGCTTGTCTTGATGTCGGCATGATGCCTAAAGTCCTTCGTCCATCGTCCCGTTGCAAGGCCGCGCATGCCCCGCCTGTTCTGTTTCGGTCTCGGTTACAGCGCGCTTGCCCTTGCCGACCTGCTGCGCGCGCGGGGCTTTTCGATCGCCGGTACAGTGAGAAACGCGGAAAAGGCCGAAGCCCTGCGCGAGCAAGGTATCGAGGCCCATCTTCTCGACCGGGACCGGCCGCTGGCCGATTTCGCGGCGGCGCTGGCCGGGGCCGACCATATTCTCTCGACCGTGCCGCCGGATG
>JAQVKV010000117.1 GCA_028694545.1 Zavarzinia sp.
CCCTCTCCCCCTTGGGGGAGAGGGGTGGGGTGAGGGGTGGCGACGAAACCTCAGAGGTCCAGCAGGTCCTTGCCGACCGACCCGATGTCGGTCGTGCCGGTCAGGGCCATGGAAACGTCGAGTTCCTTGCGGATGATTTCCAGCATGCGGGTGACGCCGGCCTCGCCCATGGCGGCGAGGCCATAGAGGAAGGCCTTGCCGACCAGGCAGCCTTTGGCGCCCTTCGCCAGCGCCTTCAGCACGTCCTGGCCGGAGCGCACGCCGCCGTCGAACAGCACCTCGGTCTGGTGACCGACGGCGTCCACCACCCTGGGCAGGGCGCGGATCGACGAGATGGCGCCGTCGAGCTGGCGGCCGCCGTGATTGGAGACGACGATGGCGTCCGCCCCGGTGGCGGCGGCCATGCGGGCGTCGCCGACATCGAGAATGCCCTTCAGGATCAGCTTGCCCGGCCAGATCTTGCGCACCCATTCGATGTCTTTCCAGGACAGGGTGGGGTCGAACTGGCTGGCGGTCCATTCGGCCAGCGTGGTCAGGGAGGCGTCCTTCGCGGCGTCCGTCAGGTTGCCGAAAGTGCGGCGCCTGCCGAACAGCACGCGGGCGGCCCAGGCCGGCTTGGTCGCGATGTCGAGGGCATTGGCCAGCGTCAGGCGTGGCGGCACGTTCAGGCCGTTCTTGATGTCCCGGTGGCGCTGGCCCTGGATCTGCAGGTCGAGGGTCAGCACGAGAGCCGAGCATTTCGCCGCGATGGCCCGGTTGACCAGGCTCTGCGAGAAGCCGCGGTCGCGCATGACGTAGAGCTGAAACCAGAAGGGTTTCTCGACCGCCGCCGCGACGTCCTCGATCGAGCAGATGGACATGGTGGACAGGGTAAAGGGCACGCCGAAGGCCTGTGCCGCGCGCGCGCCCAGGATCTCGCCATTGCCGTGGAACAGGCCGGTCAACCCTGTCGGCGCGATGGCGACGGGCATGGCCACGGATTCGCCCACCATCGTGGTCGCGGTGCTGCGGCCCGAGACGTCGACCATCACCCGCTGGCGCAGGTTGAGCGCGGCGAGATCGGCGCTGTTGGCGGTGATGGTGCGCTCGTCATAGGAGCCACGATCGGCATATTCAAAGATCGCGCGGGGGATACGCTTCTTCGCCAGGAGGCGCAGGTCTTCGACATTGGTGGCAATGGTCATGGGGGGCTCCGCTTGGCCTGGGGCACCGGCTGTCGCCATGGATAAAACTTTTTACCGCGCTTGAGAACTGGTAAAAAGATTTGACCAACGTCGAAGCGGAAGGCGGCGCGTGTTCATGACCGAGGAAATCAGGCCCCCGCGCCTCGCGGATCAGATAGCCGCGCGCTTGCGGGAATTGATCTTGCAGGGCGTGTTGCGCCCGGGCGATCGGCTGGCGCCGGAGCGGGAACTGGCGGAAAAGCTCGGGGTGTCGCGGCCGTCGCTGCGCGATGCCGTCGCTCGGCTGGAGGCAAGCGGCCTTCTCGTCACCACGCGCGCGGGCACCGCCGTCGCCTCCTTTCTCGCGCCGCTGTCGGAACCGATCGCGGCCCTGTTCGAGGGCGACGAGCGGGTGACGACGGATTATTTCGAATTCCGCTTGATGATGGAGACACAGGCGGCCCGCCTCGCCGCGCTCCGCGCGACCGATGTCGACCTCGCCGCGATCCGCGCGCAACTGGCCGCCCTCGAGGGGGCGCACGGCAGGGCGGATCATGGCGGAGAAGCGGCGGCGGACGTCGACCTGCACATGCTGATCTACGAAGCCGCCCATAATGTCGTGCTGCTGCACATGATGCGCGCGGTCGCCGACCTGCTGCGCCGGGGCATCTTCTACAGCCGGGAGCAATTCTATGGCCGGCCTGGCCTGCGCGACGCCGTGATGGCCCAGCATCGCGAGATCGCCGAGGCGGTGCTGGCGCGCGATCCGGACCGGGCCGAAAAGGCGGCGGACGATCACCTGCGCTTCATCGCCGGCGCGATCGAGGATATTCGGCGCGACGAGGGGCGCCAGTCCGCCGCGCGCCGCCGCGTCGGGCGCGGCGACCTGATCGCCGGTTAGGCGACGGCGGCCGAGGCGTCCTTGGCGGCGAAGGCGGCGTCCACCTGCTGGCGCAGGAGGTCGGCTTTGCGCTGGCGCACCGAATCGGACTTGAGCTGGCCGCAGGCGGCCATGATGTCCTCGCCGCGCGGGGTGCGCACCGGGCTGGCATAGCCCGCGTCGAAGACGATCTGCGAGAAGGTCTTGATCGCGTCCGGCGTCGAACGCTCGAAGGGCGCGCCGGGCCAGGGATTGAACGGGATCAGGTTCACCTTGGCCGGAATGCCCTTGATCAGGCGGACGAGGGCGCGGGCGTCCGCCGGGCTGTCGTTCACGTCGCGCAGCATCACATATTCGAAGGTGATGCGGCGGGCATTGTTCAGGCCCGGATAATCGCGGCAGGCCTGCATCAGCTCGGCGATCGGATATTTCTTGTTGAGCGGCACGATCTTGTCGCGCACCTCGTCGGTCACCGCATGGAGCGAGACGGCGAGATTGACGCCCAGCTCCTCGCCCGCGCGCTTCATCATGGGCACGACACCGGCGGTCGACAGGGTGATGCGGCGCTTGGACAGGGAGATGCCCTCGTTGTCCATGACGATCTTCAGGCCGGCGGCGACATTGTCGAAATTGTAGAGCGGCTCGCCCATGCCCATCATGACGATGTTGGACAACAGGCGTCCGTCCACCGGCGAGGGCCATTCGCCCAGCGCGTCACGCGCGATCATGATCTGCTGCACGATCTCGGCCGGGCCGAGATTGCGCACCAGGGTTTGGGTGCCGGTGTGGCAGAAGCGGCAGGTCAGGGTGCAGCCGACCTGGGAGGAGACGCAGAGCGTGCCCCTGTCGTCGTCCGGGATGAAGACGCTCTCCACCTCCTGGCCGTCGGGCCATTTCACCAGCCACTTGCGCGTGCCGTCCACGGACTGCAGGGCGCGGGTGATCTCCGGCCGCTCGACCGTCGCAACTTCGACGAGGGCGGCGCGCAGGTCCTTGGAAAGCGAGGTCATCGCCTCGATCGAGGAAGCGCCCCGATTGTAGATCCAGTGCCAGAGCTGCTGCACGCGCATGCGACGCGGCTTGCCGCCCTGGCCGATCGCGTCGAGCACGTTGCCGAGCGCCTCCCGATCGAGTCCGATCAGGTTCAGCTTGCTCCCGTCGGCGGGGAGGGGGGAGGCGGGGGCGTCGGCGGTCATTCAGGATCCAGGGGTGATCAGACCTTGCAGGCCTTCATCACCGCGTCGATCGCGGCTGAGATGCCTTTCAGGCTGAAGGTATCGGTGGTTTCGGTCCCGCGCTGCGAAGTGCCGGTGATGACAGCCTTCGCGCCGCGTTTCATGGCGGCGACGATGTCGTTGTCGGTCTCGGTCTTGCGGGCCCAGGCGTTCTCGCCGTCGGTGAACAGCTCGAATTTCTTCTTGCCGTCGATGGTGAGCTGGGCCGTCGATCCGGTCTTGAACGGATAACCGATCAGGATCTGCACCTGATTCTTCACGCTGCCGTCCTGAAAGTAGGAGATCAGGATGAAGATGTCGCCGCGCTTCACGTTCTTTGGTTCGGAGGTGGTCGGCTTCGACGAGACGAAACAGACGTCCTTGCCGTTCTGCTTGGTCTTGAACGCCTGCCATGCGCCGTGCTCGGCCAGCAGCGGCGTCTCTTCGGCCCGGGCGCCGGAAACAATGTCGGGTACGGCAGCCATTGACAGAAGCATGCCCAACGCGGCGAATAGGAAGCGTTTCATGGCACCTGTTCACAAACATGATCGAGTGGCGTCAAGATAGCGAGGCGTGCCCCGTATTTCCACCCCACCCGTGCCTTTTTGCGCCGGACCCCTTCCGCATACCCGGGTCGACCCGTTGACGAAGACTATCGAATCCGCCCTTCCCCTCGACCGCGAGACGCTTGCCGATCTCGTCGAGGCAATCGCCGAACGCGGCGATCGGGCAGCTTTTGCCCGGCTTTTCGCCCATCTGGCGCCTCGCCTGAAGGCTTTTCTGATGCGTCTTGGCGCAAGCGCCGGCACGGCGGAGGAACTGGTGCAGGACGTGATGCTGACGATCTGGCGAAAGGCCGCCAGCTTCGATCGCCGCCAGTCCTCCGTCACCACCTGGACCTATACGATCGCCCGCAACCGCCGAATCGACCTGATCCGGCGCGAGACCCGGCCCGATCTCGATCCCGAGGAGCCGGCGTTGCAGCCTTCGGCCCCCGTCGCGGCCGATACGGCCCTGGAGGTCGAGCGACGTGATGCCGCGTTACGAATGGCGATCGCCGAACTGCCGGAGGAACAGGCGGACCTCCTGCGCCTCGCTTATTACGAGGGAAAGTCGCATTCCGAGATTGCGGATATACGCAATCTGCCCTTGGGTACTGTAAAGTCGCGAATGAGACTAGCTTTCAATCGCCTGCGCCGTGCCATGGAGCCGTTTCAGTGACGCCGTCCCATCACGTACCCTTTGATCTCCTGATGGAACGTGCCGCCGGTACGCTGTCGCCGGCCATGGCGCTTTTCGTCGACACCCATGTGGCGCTCTGCCCGTTGTGCCGGGGGCAGTTGCGCGCGCTGGAAGCCGTAGGGGGCGAGATGCTGGAGAGAATCGCCCCGGTGGCGATGAGCGCTGGCGCGCTGGATCGCATGATGGCCCTGATCGGGGCGGAAGCGCAGCCCCGGCCGATCATGGCGGCGACAGGCATGGATTTCGATGGCGACCCCGCCTTCACCCGCCTGCCTTCCGTGCTGCGGCCGGTCTGGGCCCGATCGCGCCCGCGCCACGACTGGCGCAAGGTGTTCTCGGGCGTTTCGATGATGGATCTCGACGTCCCGGAAAACCATGACGGCAAGGTCCTGCTGACCGTGATCGAGGGCGACAAGGGCATCCCCCGCCACAGCCATCGGGGGCGGGAGGCCATCATCGTGCTGTCGGGCGCCTTCCAGGACGAGTTCGGCCGTTTCGGCAAGGGCGACGTCTGCTTCTGCGACGGCGCCATGACCCACAAGCCGGTGGCGGAACCGGGCGAGATCTGCGTCGCCCTTGCCGTGCTCGAATTGCCGGTGCAGCTCACCGGCGTTCTCGGCTTCGTCCAGCGCGTGCTCGGCCACTAGGGCCGGGCCGGAACGAAAAACGGCGGCCGAAGGGGCCGCCGTGTTCCGTTTGACGACCGGAGCCGTCAGTCGTTCATGCCCCGCCGGCGCAGCAGCTTCAGGCGCAGCGCGTTCAGCTTGATGAAGCCGGCGGCGTCGCGCTGATCGTAGACCGCGTCTTCCTCGAACGTCACATGGCTGAGGCTGTAGAGCGTGTTCGGGCTCTTGCGGCCGACCACGGTGGCCGAACCCTTGTACAGCTTCATGCGCACCGTGCCCGAGACATGCTCCTGGCTCTTGTCGATCAGGGCCTGCAGCATCTCGCGCTCCGGCGAGAACCAGAAGCCGTTGTAGATCAGCTCGGCGTAGCGCGGCATGATCTCGTCCTTCAGATGCATGGCGCCGCGATCGAGGGTGATCGACTCCACGCCGCGATGCGCCGCCAGCAGCACGGTGCCGCCCGGGGTCTCGTAGACGCCGCGCGACTTCATGCCGACGAAACGGTTCTCGACGAGGTCGAGGCGGCCGATGCCGTTGGCGCCGCCGAGGTCGTTGAGGCGGGCCAGCAGGGCGGCGGGCGACAGGCGCTCGCCGTCGATGGCGACCGCGTCACCCTTCTCGAACTCGATCTCGATATAGGTCGGCCTGTCGGGCGCGGCCTCGGGCGAGACGGTGCGGGAATAGACGAATTCCTCCGGCTCCTGCCAGGGATCCTCCAGCGCCTTGCCCTCGGACGAGGTGTGCAGCAGGTTGGCGTCGACCGAGAAAGGCGCTTCGCCGCGCTTGTCCTTGGCGATCGGAATCTGGTGCTTCTCGGCGAAGTCGATCAGCTTGGTGCGCGAGGTCAGGTCCCATTCGCGCCACGGCGCGATTACATGGATGCTCGGCTCCAGCGAATAATAGGACAGCTCGAAACGAACCTGGTCGTTGCCCTTGCCGGTCGCGCCATGGGCGACGGCGTCGGCGCCGGTCGCCTTGGCGATCTCGATCTGGCGCTTGGCGATCAGCGGCCGGGCGATCGAGGTGCCGAGCAGATAGACACCCTCGTAGAGGGCATTGGCGCGGAACATCGGGAAGACGTAGTCGCGGACGAATTCCTCGCGCAGGTCCTCGATGAAGATTTCCTTCACGCCGAACATTTCGGCTTTCTTGCGCGCGGGTTCCAGCTCCTCGCCCTGGCCGAGATCGGCGGTGAAGGTCACCACCTCGCAGCCATAGGTTTCCTGCAACCACTTGAGAATAACCGAGGTGTCGAGCCCGCCCGAATAGGCGAGCACGACCTTCTTCACGTCGCGCGCCATGGTGTTCGTCCTTGGATCCGCCCGTTGTCGGGCGCGCGCAGTATAGGCATTTGTGTCCCGGCCTCAAGCGCCGGGGCCGTCTTTCGCGGGGAAGGGGATCAGGATCACGGGCATGGCTGCCCCCCCGATCTCGCCGTGGCTGTCGAACAGTGTCGCCTGGGCCATGCCGAAGCCTGATCCGTTCCAGTGGGCGACCGGCCTCAGGCCGATCCATTCGCCGACGGGCTTGCGCCACAGGTGCACGGTCAGGGACGGGTTGGGGAAGGCGGCGGCGCGAGGGCGTTCCCAGCCGTCGGGCCGGGCCACGCCGGCGGCCCAGTCGGCGGCGGCGAGCACGCGCGGCAGGATGTGATCCGCGGGGCCCAGCGGCACGCGGCCTCGCATCCACATCGTGCCGTCCGGCGCCGGATGCCAGTCCAGCGCATCCTTGAACCAGACGCGGGGCGGACGGTGCGGTGCTTCCATCGGTGCCAGGCTTGCGGGATCGTGCAGCGGCGCTTCCGGCAG
>JAQVKV010000118.1 GCA_028694545.1 Zavarzinia sp.
TTCAGACAGACAACCTCAGGAACAGATGCAAGGAGTGGTTCATATGGGGGCGAGTGACAAACGCAAACACCGGCTGGCCGGTATTGTCGGGGGCGCCGCGATCGCCTTCGCGACCCTGGTCGGCGCCGAGGCCAAGGCCGACATCATCCAGTGGAGCGATACTTTCGTCGGCCTGCGCTATGGCGCAGCCTACGCGGAACCGGCCAATGTGAACGACGTCGAGAAGGTCATCGTCCAGGGCCAGCACGTCAGCGGCTGGACCTATGGTCAGAACTTCGTGAACATCGACATCCTGTTCGACCTCAAGGCGACGGACGAGAGCAAGAACGGGTCTCCCGGCACCCCGGCCAAGGAAATCTACGCCGTGTTCCGCGAGAAGCTGTCGTCGAGCAAGATCTTCGGCATGTCCTATGGCGGCATCATCCGCGACGTCGGCCTGACCATCGGCGGTGACCTGTCCTACAAGAACGACAACTTCAACGCCCGCGTGCGCAAGTTCGTCATCGGCCCGACCATCGACTTCGAGGTTCCGGGTTTCCTCAGTGTCGGCCTCCTGCTCGGGACCGAGCACAACAACAACGGCCTTGCGGCCAATGGCGTGGTGCCCTCCTTCGTGATCAAGGATCAGTCGGTGGACTTCGACCCGACCTGGCGCATCGAAGCCGCCTGGGGCCTGCCGCTGCCGATCGACATCGGCGTGCCGGTGTCCTTCAACGGCTTCATGAACATCATCGGCCCGAAGGGCGAGGATGGTTTCGGCAACGACACCACCTATGAAATCCTGCTCGACGCCGCCCTGATGTTCGACGTCGGCGCGCCGCTTGGCACCGAAAAGACCTTCTACCTCGGCTTCGGCTATCAGTGGTGGAAGAACAAGTTCGGCAATGATCCGAAGTATACAGCCAACGGTACGGAAGCCTCGGTGCCGCAGGTCGTGGCCCAGTTCCACTTCTGATCCTGCGCGCTGCCTGCCCCGGCGTGACCTCCTCCCGCGCCGGGGCAGTGAATTTCGTCATAGCCGGGACCTGTCCGCCTTTCTAAGGTTTTCCCGGGTGGAATCGGCCGACGGGGCGGCAATGGCGGAACGGCAGAAAATCAGGATCTTTGTTTCCTCGCCGGCGGATGTCCGGCCGGAACGGCTGATCGCCGAGCGTCTGATCCGCCGCCTCGCCCGGGAGTTCGCCTATCACTTCGTGGTCGAGCCCGTGCTGTGGGAACGCGAGCCCCTGACCGCCGGCGCCCATTTCCAGGACAATATCGTCCCCCCGCGCGAGACCGATCTCGTCGTCTGCATCCTGTGGTCGAGGCTCGGCGTCACCCTACCGCGCGACCGCTTCCAGGGCGCCATCTCGGGCCAGCCGGTGACCGGCACCGAATGGGAATTCGAGGATGCGCTGGCCGGCTTTCGCGCCGTCAAGCGCCCCGACCTCCTGCTTTATCGCAAGACCGCACCGCTCGCCGCCGATCTCGACGACGACGCGAGGCTCGACGAGGCGCGGCGCCAGCGCCGCCTGGTCGAGGATTTCATGGTGCGCTGGACGCGCGATGCCGAGGGCGGCTTCACCGCCGCCTTCTGGGATTTCGCCGCCACCGCCGAATTCGAGGACCTGCTGGAGAACCACCTGCGCGAATTGCTGCGCCGGCGCCTGCGCGGCCTGTCCGCCGATGGCGAGCGCGTGGCGGGCGAAGTGCGCTGGCACCAGCCGCCCTATCGCGGCCTGCTGTCCTTCGAGCCGGAACATGCCGGCGTCTTCTTCGGGCGGACGCGGGCACGCAACGACTTGCGCGAACTCCTGCAGCGTCAGGCCGCGCGGGACAAGGCCTTCGTCCTCGTCATGGGGGCATCGGGCTCGGGCAAATCCTCCCTCGTCAAGGCGGGGCTGCTGCCGGACCTGAAGCTGCCCGGCATGATCGGCCGGGTGGCCCTGACCCGCCATGTCGTCGTCAAGCCCTCGGACGGCGGGGCAGAACCCCTGGGCGCCCTGCTCGCGGCCTTGTCGAGACGCGAGGCCCTGCCTGAACTCGCCGGCCTCGGCGTTACCCCCGGTGGCAACGATCTCGTCGAGACGATCCGTCACGGTCTCGACGCGGCGTCGCGGGATGCCGGCCTTCTCGAAGGGGCGGAAGCGCGGCTCCTGGTCGTGATCGACCAGCTCGAGGAATTGTTCACCCAGGAACAGATCGGTGACGAGGCCCGTACCCGCTTCATCGAGGCCCTGGAACGCTTGTCGGCCTCCGGTTGCGTCTGGGTCGTCGCGACCATGCGGGCCGATTTCTTCGACACGCTGGCGACGGCGCCGCGCCTTGCCGCCCTGTCGGACGGCGAGGCACGTTTCCTCCTGCTGCCGCCGAGCGACGCGGAAGTGGGGGAGATCATCCGCCTGCCCGCCTTCGAAGCGGGTCTGCGTTTCGAGGCGCGCACCGAAACCGGCGAGGCGCTGGACGAGGTGATCCGCGCCGCCGCCCTTGCAGCGCCGGGCGCCCTGCCCCTGCTGTCCTTCCTGCTTGACCAGATGTGGCGCGAGCGGAACAGCGAGGGCCTGCTCACCTTCGCCACCTACGAGCGGCTGGGTGGTCTCGAAGGGGCGCTGGCACGGCGCGCCGAGACGGTTCACGGCGAATTGCCGGTGGCCGGGCGCGCCGCCTTCCCGGCGCTGTTGCGCCAGCTCGTCACCGTTGGCCAGGGCGGCCACGGTAACGCGACGTCGCGGCCCGTGGCCCGCACCGACCTTGCGCACTCGGAAGAGGCCGACCATCTGATCGACAGGCTGGTCGAAGCCCGGCTCCTCGTCGTCGAGGGGGAGCGGGTCCGCCTCGCGCATGAAGCCCTGATCACCCATTGGCCGCGCGCCGCCGAGCAGATCGCGCACGACCGGGACGACATCGAACGCCGCGCCCGTATCGAGGCCGCCGCCGCCACCTGGGAACGGCGGGAACGGGATGCGACGCTTCTCCTGCAAAAAGGCCTGGCCCTTTCGGAAGCGGAAGACCTTCTGGCCAGGCGCGGCGTCGAATTGCCGGCATCGATCGCCGACTTCATTACCCTGTCGTCGAGCACGGCGGCGGCGGCCGAGAAGCGCCGCCTGCGCCGTCTGCGCCTGACGGCGGCCGTACTGGCCGTGCTGGCCGGCGGAGCCGGGATCGGCGCCTGGTTCGGCTTCACCGGCCAGGCGGAAGCGGAGCGCCAGACCGTAATCGCCGAACGCAACGCCGAAGAGGCGGACAAACGCCGCATCGACGCCCAGCAATCCATGTCCCGCGCCCTGACCGAAAAGGCCCTTGCCGCCCTCGACGAGGGCGCCGCCGACCGCGCGGCAGCCCTCCTCGTCGAAGCCTTGCCCCGCCCGGGGGAGGATCCGCCACGGCCGCTCGTGCCGGCGGCGGTGGAGGCTGCGCGCCGCACCCTCGACAGCGACATCCTGATCGCGACCCTGCGCATGCCGGGGCAGGACAATTTCGCCGGCGACCTTTCGATCACCGCTGACGGACGCATCGCCGTGGTCGGTGACGGCCGGGGGTTCGTCCATGTCGTCGACATGGACCTCGGCCGGCTGAATGGCGGCTTTTCGATCGGGGCCGAGACCGTGGTGCTGGCGCGCATGATCGGGCCGGACCGGGTGCTGACCACCGCGAGCGACAGCCCGCTTGCCCTGCGCCGCCTGTCGGACGGGGCCGCGGTCGCCAGCTTCGACGGTGGCGATCAGGTCGCCGATGCCATGCTGACGCAGGACGGCGCCACGCTGATCGCCCGGCGTTACGCGGGCGGCCTCCGCGCCTGGCCCCTGGCCGGTGGGCCCGCGCGCTACACGATCCCGATCGAGGGCTATGTCTCGTCCCTCACCGTCGCGCGGGACGATTTCGCCGTCGCCGGCACCGACAAGGGCGAAGTAATTGCCTTCGATCCCCGGGACGGGCGCGAATTGTGGCGAGTGCGGGCGATCGCCGATCAGGAATTGATCCGCATCGCCGTCTCCTCGGACGGCGCCTATGTCGCGGTCGCCGACAATTACGGCTTCGCTGTCCTCAAGGGAGCGGACGGTACCCTGATCGTCGCGCGGCCCGACGCCCCGGCCAACGCCGGTATTGCCTTCCGGGGGATCGGCAATGACCTCTATGCCTTCGGCCGCGACATGACGGCCTGGGCGCCCCATATCGATTTCGCCCTGCGCTCGACCATGCCCATGGGCATCATGGATGCCACCGATCACATCCTGTTCGATCAGGCCGGCGTCGCTGTTGTCATTACTCACGAACATGGCCTCGAGGTCTGGAGCCTTGACCTGCAGCGCCTTCTGCTGCGCAGCGATCTGGCGGCCGGGCGCGGCATGTGGGACCGGATTGTCGCCGGTGGCCGCCGGGCCGCCCTGATCGACCGGGAGGGGCTGATCGCCCTCGTGGACCTCTCGGCCGTGCTGCCCGAACGGGTGCTGGACCGCTCGACGAAAATCGCCTTCGGCCAAGGCGCGGAAGCAATTGGCGCCGCCACGGTGACCGGCGACGGCAAATCATTGATGGCCCTGTTTCGCCAGGGTGGATTGCATCGGATCGACCTTGCGACCGGCGCCGCGGGCGAAGCGCTGCCCGGCTTCGATCCTGGGCTCTATCTCCGCCTCGCCAGCGATGCGACGGGCGCGCGGCTTGCCGCCATCCAGGTCAACGGCAAGCGGGTTGACGTGATCGACACGACGAGCGGCGAACGCCTGTTGAGCGGCCCCGCGCCCGAGGGATCGGAAGGTTTCACCGGCCTCGCCCTGTCCCCGGACGGCAAGCGTCTGGCGGTGTTCTGGTGGGACGGCGGTGTCCTCTACGACATCGACGGCAACAAGGTCATCGCCCAGATCCCGGTGCACAAGCAGTTCGGCCCCCTGCCCCGCTTTTCCGCCGATGGTGCCATGCTTGCCCTTTACAGCGCCGAAGGCACGCTTTCGGTCCTCGACGGCAAAAGCGGGGTACTGCTGCGCCAGATCCACGGACTGCCGGAAAACCCCAGTGCCTTCGCCATCGCGCCTGGCCGGGCGGAAGCGCTGATCGGCTTCGGCGGCGGAGAGGTCCGTTTCCTTGACCTCGGAGCGGGGCGTATCCTGCACGCCTTCAACATAGAGACGGGAACGGCCGAGGCGGAAACGGACGCAATCGAGGATTTTGCCTTCTCCGCCGTGGAAGACACGGCCACCGCGATCACCGGGCGCGGGCTGATCGCCCTCTTCACGCCGAAGACCGGCGCCGTGCTCACGCGGCGCTATGGCAGCAGCGGCACGCTTGCCCTGCTGCCCGGCGTGATCGTGGCCGCCGGGACCAATCTGGGCGGGCAGGCCGGGGCCCGTGTGCGCTGGTTCGGCATTGGCGACGTCGCCAGCCGCGACGATCAGGCGGTGATCGACCTGCTGCGCGCCAGCACGCGGCGTGCCCTGACCCCGGAAGAGCGGATCAGCGCTTTCCTCGACGCACCACCCGCCCCCCTGGACCCGGACCTGCCCGCACCCCGCCTGTGCGACGAGGGCGCCGCCGATCCGCTGGACCCGCATGTGACGGGCGGCGTGGCCCTGCCCGATCCCCTACCCTTCCCGGCCCTGCCGGCGGACGATGACCCGATCGTTCTCGCCTGCCAGGCCGCGGCGGTATCACACCCCGAGGCCGCCCGTTACCTGCATCAGGAAGGGATGGCCTTGCTGCGCCTTGGCCAGAACGGGGAAGCAGCGCAACGTTTCGAGATGGCCGCCGCGCGCGACTATCCCGCCGCCATGGTCGCCCTGGCGCGCTTGCGCCGTAACGCTGATACGCAGGCCCTGCTCGAAAAGGCGCTGGCGCTCGGTGATGGCGAGGCGGCGGTGGAACTTGGCCTGCGGGACGAAGACCCGACCGCGGCCGCGGCGTGGTACCGCAAGGGGGCGGCACTCGGCGCCGGGCGGGCGGAACTGTTGCTGGGCCTTGGCGAGACGGCGTCAATCGAGGCCCTGCGCCATCTGCTGCTGGCCGAGACCCTGCTGGCGGCGAAGGGGGACGGGCTCGCCACCGAACGGGACCGGGCGATGACCGCGCGGGCCCAGGTGGTCAAGGCCCTGCGCCTGCGCGATCCCGCCGGCCTGGATGCGATCCTGACCGGCGCCGGCGGAACCTGAAGATCAGTGGCGGAAGACCACCGTCTTTCGCCCGTTCAGCAGTACCCGGTCCTCGAGATGGGCGGCAACGGCGCGGGCCAGCACCCGGCGTTCGATGTCGCGGCCCTTGGCGACCAGGTCCTCCGCGCTGTCCTGATGGCTGATGCGCTCCACGTCCTGCTCGATGATCGGGCCTTCGTCGAGGTCCGAGGTCACGTAATGGGCGGTCGCGCCGATCAGCTTCACGCCGCGCGCATGGGCCTGATGATAGGGTTTGGCGCCCTTGAAGCCCGGCAGGAAGGAATGGTGGATGTTGATGCAGCGGCCCGAAAGCTTGGCCGCCAGCCCGTCCGACAGCACCTGCATGTAGCGCGCAAGCACGACGAGTTCCGCCCCGCTCTCCTTGACCAGGGCCCAGATGGCCGCTTCCTGCTCCAGCTTGGTCTGTTTGGTGACCGGCAGGTGGTGGAAGGGAATGCCGTCGAAATCGAGGTGATGATAGGTGTCGCGCGCGTGGTTCGAGACGATCGCCACAACGTCCATGGTGAGGAAACCGGCGCGCCAGCGATAGAGCAAGTCGGCGAGGCAATGGTCCGATTTCGAGGCGAGGATCATCACCTTGCGCCGCTCGCCCTTGGAGCGGATCTGCCAGTCCATGGTGAAATGTTCGGCGATCGCGGCGAAACCGTCGCGGACGGAGGTTACCGAGGCATCCTCGCCCACCACCTCGAAGTCGACGCGCATGAAGAAACGGCCCGTCTCGATATCGTCGAACTGATGGGCCTCGAGGATATTGACGCCAGCATCGAACAGATAGGTC
>JAQVKV010000119.1 GCA_028694545.1 Zavarzinia sp.
ACGGCACAGGCCGCGACAACCCCCCGCATCATACGCCCCGCGACTCTCCCCCGATCGCTCACGCGCGGTCAGCGCGGCGAATGTTTGGCCAGGATACGCTGCAGGGTGCG
This sequence comes from Zavarzinia sp., assembly GCA_028694545.1. GTDB lineage: Bacteria > Pseudomonadota > Alphaproteobacteria > Zavarziniales > Zavarziniaceae > Zavarzinia. Next base: position 111 of record JAQVKV010000119.1, read on the forward strand.
GCGGTGCATGTTGAGCCGGCGGGCGGTCTCGGAGACGTTGCGTTCACAGAGTTCGTAGATCCGGTTGATATGTTCCCAGCGCACGCGATCAGCCGACATCGGTCGTTCCGGCGGTTCCGGCTTTTCGTCGCCCGAGGCCTGCAAGGCCGCGTCGATATCGTCGGCATCGGCAGGCTTCGCCAGATAGTCGAGGGCACCCGCCTTCACGGCGGCGACGGCGGTCGCGATATTGCCGTAGCCGGTGAGCATCACCACGCGGGCATCCGGATTGGTCTCGCGCACGGCCGCGATAACGTCGAGGCCGTTGCCGTCGCCAAGACGCAGGTCGCAGACGGCGAAATGCGGCGGATTGCCCCGCGCGGCGGCAATGCCCGCCGCGACCGAGCCCGCGGTGGTGACCGCATAGCCACGCTTGGCCAGCGCGCGTGCCAGACGTTCGCGCAGGATGTCGTCGTCGTCGACCAGCAGAAGGGTACGGCTGGGATCGACAGTCGAAGGTGCCGGTATGGTATCCATGGTCATTCAGTCTCCCGACCTTCAACTCGCGCGGATCCGCCCGCTCGGACATTCACCGCATCGCCTATGTCCAATATGCCCCTCGGCCAGCGAATCGCAACCTCGGCGCCACGATCGACGCGGTTGAAAAAGCCGATGCGGCCCCCGGAGTGCTCGATGAGGGTCTTCGCGATGAAGACACCGAGGCCGAGCCCCTCGCCCTTCCGCGTCGTCACATAGGGCTCGCCCAGGGATTCGAGCACTTCGGCCGGAAAGCCCGGCCCGTCGTCGCTGACCGCGACGACCACCTCGTCGATGTCCCAGTCGACCACGATGGTGACCTGCTCGCGGGCGAAGCGCATGGCGTTCTCGACCAGATTGCCGAGGCCATGGATGATTTCGGGCGCGCGCTGCACCATGGGTTCGGGCCCCGTCCCCGCGACGTCGATCTCGAAGCCTTTCTCGCGCCGCAGATGCGGGGCCGCCGCCGCCTCGACCAGAGTCGAGAGGGAAAGGACCGAGAAGGTGGTGTCGCGCATGTCCTCGGGTCGGCGCGAGAGCTGGGACAATATTTCGCGGCATCGCCGGGTCTGCGACATCAGGATCGAGAGGTCGTCGCCATGGGGGCCGTCCCCCAGTTCGTCCGCCAGCTCGCGCGCGACGATGGCGATGGTGGCGAGCGGCGTGCCCAGCTCATGGGCTGCCGCAGCCGCGAGCGCGCCCAGCGCCGAGAGCTGCTGCTCCTTGGCGAGCGCGTCCCGCGTCGCCGCGACGGCGCTCGAAAGGCGCCGGGCCTCGGCTGCCACGCGCCAGGCATAAGTGATGATGAACCCCATGCCCAACGTCAGACTGGCCCAGATGCCGACCATATAGACCGGGTCCAGGTCGAAGGGTTCACCCCGCCAGGGCAGCGGCAGGTGGAATACCGACAGCAGGCTGATGCAGGCGAGCGCGATCGCCCCGAGCCCGATGGTGAGGCCGAGATCGAGAATCGTCGCCGAGATCGTGACCGGCACCAGGATCAGGAAGGAGAAAGGATTCTGCAGCCCCCCGGTCAGATAGAGCAGCGCCGCGAGTTGCAGCACGTCATAAGCGAGATAGAGCCCCGCCTCCCGGTCCGACAGGCGCTTGGCCGCCGGATAGGCAAAATGAAGCACGAGGTTCAGAAGGACCGAGGCAAGGATCGGAATGGCAATGGCCACGATCGGCAGCGGAAAGGCAAGCACCACGGCGACGACGAAGAGCGCCCCCGCCTGCCCGCCCACCGCGAGCCAGCGCAGCAGGACGAGCGTCCGCAGGCGCAAGGGCGCCCCCGTCGCGGCCTTGGTCAGGGACGCGGCGGGATTGTCGATGTCGTCGAAGGCTCGGAGGGGCGGCAGCGGGGCCATCATGATCCGTGACGTCTGTTCAACCGTGGGACTTGGCTTCGAAGGCCGCGCGCTGCTCCGGCGTCGCCTCGCGCTGGTGGAGGCGTTTCCATTCCTCGTAGGGCATGCCGTAGACCACCTCCCGCGCCGCTTCCTTGCTCAGGCCCACCCCTTCCGCGTCGGCGGCATCCTTCAGCCAGTTGGACAGGCAGTTGCGGCAGAAGCCCGCGAGATTCATCAGGTCGATGTTCTGGACATCGGTCCGTTCGCGCAGATGGGCGATCAGGCGGCGGAAAGCGGCGGCCTCCAGTGCGGTCTTCATCGAGTCGTCCATGTCCCTCTCCTCGTGCCTGCGGGTCTGGCCCTCATCGCAGAGGGTTGGTTAACTTTTGACGTTGATTATGGCGCCATGCAACCGATCCACGCACGAAGATGAGTAAAGACGCCGCCAGAGCCCGCACCGGCCGGATACCGTCCCAGCAACTGGTGGGATGGCTGGCGCTGCTCGCCGGCGTGATCTCGGTTCTCTTCGCCGTGCATCTGATCATCAAGTTCCACGAACAGGTCGAATATTCACGAACGAACACGAAGCTGGGCTCGAGCATCCTCGGCGACTGGACCACGAGCACCTTTCAGGCGGTCGACAGCGTCCTCTCCGCCGCGGCGCGGATCACGACGACCCCGGGGGCCGACGTCGGGGCCGAATTCCGTGGCCTGCTGACGGTCAGCTCCGGCATCATCGACCTTGGCCTCTACGACGCGCTGAACCATCTGGTCGCCGGCACGGCTACCGCCGGCATCCTGCCCGAAGTGCTGGCCGATCCCGGCTGGCAATCGCCCCCCGGACTGCCCACCGAGGGAGCGCCGGTCACCGGCGTACCTTTCACCGGTGGCGCGGGCCAGCCCGTAATCCCGATCGCCGTTCGACTGGCCGATGGCGCGCTGGTCGTCGGCGCCCTGGATCCCGCCTATTTCGTCACGGTCTATCGCAGCATCCTGCGCCGGCCAAGCACTGTGGTTACCCTGGTCGACGGGCGCGGCGTGGTCCTCGCCCGCTCGACGCAGGAGGGTGTCTCCGTCGGCCAGGTTCTGCCCGCGCCCATCGACGTGGTCGACAGTGGCGATGGTAGCGACGAACGTTTCGTCGGCCGCACCGACATCCCTCATGCGGCGCTCGCGCTCTATCTCACCGCCTCGCGGCAGACGGCGGTGATGCACTGGTGGCGTGACGAGATCACCTTCATCGTCATGTTCGTGCTCATACAGGCCGTGCTGTTCACCGGCGGCCTCGCCTTCCGCCGCCAGTTGCGCAATGGCGAGGCGAACCGCCAGGCCCGCCTCAAGGCCCTGCACGAGGCCGAGTCCGCCAGTCGCGCCAAGTCCCGTTTCCTCGCCATGATGAGCCACGAGTTACGCACCCCCATGGCCGGCATGCTCGGCACCCTCGACCTGCTGCGCCAGAGCCCGCTCGACAGGCAACAGGACCACTATGTCGCGGTGCTCGACACATCAGCCCATGCCCTGCTCGACGTGCTGAACGATATCCTCGACTTCTCGAGACTCGAATCCGGTTCGATCACTGTCGAGCGCATCCCCTTCGCCCTGCGCGAGACGATGAATGACGCCGTCGACCTTTATCGCGCACGCTGCGAACAGAAAAACGTGCGCCTGACCTGCAGCGTCGAGGACGATGTCCCGGACTACCTGATCGGCGATCCCGCCCGCCTGCGCCAAGTGTTGACCAACCTGATCGCCAACGCGGTCAAATTCACGCAGAACGGCGAGATTTCGGTCCGCGCCTGCCAGATGGGGCGCCCCCCGGCCCGGCTCTTCCTCTCGGTGCAGGACACGGGCATCGGCATGTCCAGTGTCACCCAGGCCATGCTGTTCGAGCCCTTCGTCCAGGCCGATGCCTCGATGTCGCGACGTTTCGGCGGCACAGGCCTTGGCCTTGCCATCTGCAAGCGGCTGGTGCAGGCCATGGGCGGCGAGATCGGCCTGACCAGCGCGATCGGCAACGGCAGCCGTTTCTGGTTCACGGTGCCCCTCGCGAGGAGCAACGCCCCCGAAAGCCCGACAGCTCCCGCGCCGGAAATCGACACGACAAGGAAAGGTGCCTTCGCCGATCGCCCCCGCGTCCTTGTCGCCGAAGACAACGAGATCAACCGCTTCCTGATCCGCGAACAGCTGACGCGCCGGGGGTTTGAGGTCTTCGCGGTCGAGAATGGCTGGCGCGCGGTCGAGGAACGACGGCGCCAGAACTTCGATCTCATCCTGCTCGACATGCGCATGCCGGTCATGGACGGGCCCGGTGCCCTCGCGCAGATGCGCGAGGATGCGGGCGAGAAGCTGCCCCCCGTCGTCGCCCTGACCGCCGACGCCCTGCCGAGCGAGGTCAACAATTACATGAACGTGGGGTTCGACCGGGTACTGACCAAGCCTGTGGACTGGAGCGCCCTCGAAAAAACGCTGACGGGCCTGCTCCAGGCCCACCGCGAACGGAGCGCCGCGCGGCCGGCACCTGTGGCCGCGCCGACCGCCACCGGCCGTGCGGCGTTACCCCCGGACCTCCAGACGCTGAGCGCGCGGGACCCGCAGTTCGACAGCAGCCAGATCGACGAATTGCGCGACGTGATGGACGAGGCGGCGATCGACGATCTTGTCGCCTCCTTCCGCACCACCCTTGCCGGCGAGGGTGCGAAGCTGCATCGCTTTGTCGCGGCGGGCGACGCCGCCCAGCTGCGTGAGACCGCTCACGCGATCCAGGGCATGGCGTCCCAGCTCGGTGCCCATGGCATCGCCAATGTCGCGCGCAGCATACGCCTCGATGGCCCGGACGCCATCACCGGGGTGGAGGCGGAAAATCGCCTCGACCTCTTCGATCTCGTCGTTCAGGCGACACTTGCCCGCCTCGACGCCCTCAAAGACCGAGGCGCAGCCTGACTTCTTCCGCGATACGGGGCATTTCGTCTAGTGGCGTGTAGGCCCAGGTCGGGAAGCCGTCCTCGAACCAGCGGACATAGCCGTCGGCCACCAGATCCTCGACGAAACGGCCGAGCCGGCGCGACCGGCCGGGCAGACGCGCGACATGCACCGGCTTGCCGGTCATCAGCGCTTCCGAGATCATCGAGACGGAATCCGCCGTGATCACCAGATGATCGGCAAGGCCGAGCAGACCGAAATAGGGATTGTCGCCCTTGCCATCCCAGATGAAGCGCGGCCGGTCGTCAAGCGCGCCCCGCAACGCCGCCAGGGCTTCCGGCGCGGTGCGCCGCGACGGCGTGACGGCGAGGCCGGCGCCGGCAGCGGCAGCCGCAAGGGCCAGCCGCTTTCCCAGCTCCGCCGCGGCCCGCGCGTCCAGACGATAGCGCCGGTTCGATCCGCCGAGCAGGACACCGACCAGCGGGCGCGGCAGATGGGCAAAGCGGTCCTCCCACGCCCTGGCACCCGCGGCGATCTTGGCCACTGTCACCCGGTGCAGGCCGGCCCGCGTCTCTATCACCGTGTCGCCCTTCAGGCGATCATGCCGGGGGGCGACGACGACGTCGAACAACGACAGCGCCATCTTCGGGTTCTGCAGGTGGACGAGACGGCAGCGCCCGCCACTCGCCCTCTTGATGGCGACAGCGATGGGCGCGGCAACATTGCCCGTCGAGATCACGATGTCGGGCCAGGGCGGAGTCAGCGGGTCGCTGTCCCTTGTCGGCGCGCGCAGGGGACAGGGCCAGAGCCGGCCCGGCAGCCAGTCCCACGGCAGGCGCGCGCGCACCCGCTTCGTCACATAGGCAAGCCCCAGCGCCTCGGCGAGGCCGACCACCTGGGTCTCCATGCCGGCGTGCCCCTCGCTGAGGCACCAGACGGCGGCCGGGGCGGCCGGGGGCGATTCCACCATCGTCATGCCTTGGATTACGCCGAAACCGGCCTCGAGAAAACCGCGTCAGGCAAGGTAACCGGCCCGGCGCCCGGCACAAGCCCGCATTTCCCGATCCCCATAGGCGTGCGGGTCCCGCTTCGCTATAACAGCCCCATGGCCACCCCCGCCCTGACGTCGAGACCGCTCGCCCCGCGCTGGGCGTTGCCCGCTCTCGTGCTCGGGGCGATCGCCATCGGCTGCTCGCCAATTCTCGTCCGGCTTTCGGAACTCGGCCCCGTCGCCACTGCCTTCTGGCGTGTCGCGCTGGCCGTGCCCCTGTTCCAGGCCTGGGCGATCACGGCCGGACGGCGCGCGGGCGGCGCCACGCCCCTGCCGCCCGGCGCGCGTCGCCGGCTTCTCCTCGCCGGGCTGCTGTTCGCGGGCGACCTTGCCACCTGGCACTGGTCAATCCATCTGACCAGCGTTGCCAATTCGACGCTCTTCGCCAATTTTGCCCCCATATTCGTCGTCGCCGGGGCCTGGATGCTGTTCGGCGAACGACCGAAGGCGGTCTTCGTCGCCGGGCTCGTCTTCACCCTCGTCGGCGCCGCCTGTCTTGTCGGCGCCAGTTTCGCGATCAGCACGGAACATGCGCTGGGCGACGGGCTCGGCATGATCACGGCGGGCTTTTTCGGCAGCTACCTGCTCGCGGTGAAGGACCTGCGCAACCGCATGGACGCGCCGCGCCTGATGCTGTGGTCGAGTGCCGTCACCGCGCTCGCCCTGCTGCCGATCGCGATCGCCTCGGGCGAAGCGCTGCTACCGGCAAGCACTGAAGGCATCGCCGTCCTTGTCCTGATCGCCTGGGTCAGCCAGGCCGCCGGCCAAGGCCTGATCGCCGAGGCCATGGGCCACCTGCCGGCCGGTTTCTCCGCCCTCGTCATCCTGGTCGAACCGGTCGCGGCCGCCCTTCTCGGCTGGCTGGTGCTGGACGAGGGACTGGGACCGATGCAGGCGCTGGGCGGGCTGCTCGTGCTTGCCGGGATCGCCATCGCCCGCCGGG
>JAQVKV010000120.1 GCA_028694545.1 Zavarzinia sp.
GCTTATGGCGCCCTGGCCCTCGTCCTCGTCGGACTGATGTTCTGGATTGACCGGCCGCTCGCGCTCTGGATCTACGCGCTGCCGGCGGCGGACAAGGCCTTCTTCGCCGCGATCGACGAAGTCGGGCGTTCGGGCTGGATGTTCGGCGCGGCGGCGCTCGTGCTCGCCGCCGGTCTCGCGCTCCATCGCCGGTCCATGGTCGTGCGGGCGGGGTATGTCATCGGTGCCATCGCCATGGGCGGCTGGACAATCAATGTCGTGAAACTGATCGCGGCCCGCGCAAGGCCCCGCCTCCTCGTCGCGGATGGCACCTATGGTTTCCATTGGTTCGCCGTCAATGCCGACTGGAATTCCTTCCCCTCGGGGCATTCGCAGGCGATCGCCGGCCTTGGCGCGGCGCTCGCCTGCATCTGGCCGCGCTTTGCCTGGGTTTTCCTCGGCCTTGCCGCACTGCCGGCGGCCGCGCGCATGGTGATGCTGAACCATTTCGCTTCCGACGTAATCGCCGGCTATGTCGCCGGCGCGACCGTCGCGATCGCCCTTGCCCGCGCCATGACGGCGCGGGGGCTCGGGCCCGGAACTTTCACCGAAAAACAGAACATGAGGGAGAGCACATGAACGTCGGTCCACTTCCTGACTTCGACGATGATCTCGGCGAAGACATCCGCATGCTGCGCCAGTCGGTCGCGGCCTTCACCGCGGCGGAGATCACGCCCCGTGCCGCCGACATCGACCGCCAGAACGATTTCCCGCCCGATCTCTGGCCGAAGCTCGGCGATCTCGGCGTCCTCGGCATCACGGTCGGCGAGGAATATAGCGGCGCCGGGCTCGGCTATCTCGCCCATGTCGTCGCCATGGAGGAGATCAGCCGGGGCTCCGCCTCGGTCGGCCTGTCCTATGGCGCCCATTCCAACCTCTGCGTCAACCAGATCAAGCTGAACGGCAATCCGGCGCAGAAGACGAAATATCTGCCGGGCCTGGTCGCCGGTACCAGCATCGGCGCCCTTGCCATGTCGGAAGCGGGGTCGGGCTCCGACGTCGTCTCCATGCGCCTGAAGGCCGAGAAGAAGGGCGACCGCTATATCCTGAACGGCACCAAGTTCTGGATCACCAACGGCCCGAACGCGGACGTTCTCGTCGTCTACGCCAAGACCGATCCGGCGGCCGGCCCGAAGGGGATCACCGCCTTCCTGATCGAGAAGGGCATGAAGGGCTTCTCCGTCGGCCCGAAGCTCGACAAGCTCGGCATGCGCGGCTCGAATACGGGCGAGCTGATCTTCGAGGATTGCGAAGTGCCCGAGGAAAACGTCCTCGGCACCGTGGGCGGCGGCGTGCGCGTGCTGATGTCCGGCCTCGACTACGAGCGCGCGGTGCTCTCGGCCGGGCCGATCGGCATCATGCAGGCCTGCCTCGACATCGTGATCCCTTACGTCCACGAGCGTAAGCAGTTCGGCCAGGCGATCGGCGAATTCCAGCTCATGCAGGGCAAGCTCGCGGACATGTATGTGAGCCTCGGAGCCACGCGTGCCTATGTCTATGCGGTGGCGCGGGCTTGCGATCGCGGCAAGGTCACCCGCAAGGACGCCGCCGGCGCCATCCTCTACGCCGCGGAAGGGGCCACCAGGATGGCGCTGGAGGCGATCCAGACCCTGGGCGGCAACGGTTACATCAACGACTATCCGACGGGCCGCCTGCTGCGTGACGCCAAGCTCTACGAGATCGGCGCCGGCACCAGCGAGATCCGCCGCATGCTGATCGGCCGCGAACTTTTCGCCGAAACGGCCTGATCAGGAAAACACGGGCGCCGGCGGTCTCAGGCCGCCGGCTTCCGGCTCTTGCCGAAGGTGATCTTGTCGATGATGGCCATGAGCAGGGTCGAGACCACTAGCGTCATATGGATGCCGATCAGCCAGGCCAGTTCCTCGGACGTGTATTTGCCGACGCTGACGAAAGCCTTGAGCAGCTGGATCGACGAAATGGCCACGATCGAGGCGCCCAGCTTGATCTTCAGCGTGCCAGGGTCGAGCTTGCCGAACAGCGGCGGCGTATCCGCATTGTCGCCGACGTCGATCTTCGAGACGAAATTCTCGTAGGAACTGATCACCACCATGGTGATGAGGCCGGCGACCAGCACGAGGTCGATCAGCGCCAGGGTTTCCAGGATGATCGCGGAATCGTCGGCAGCACCCAGTGTCGCGATGACGTGGAAGAAGTCGGCGTAGAACTGCCACGTCAGCACCAGCAGCATGGCGGCCAGCCCGAGATAGAGCGGCACCAGAAGCCAGCGGCTGGCCAGGATCACCTTTTCGATCATGCGTTCAAGCATCGTACCCCCCGGGAAACTCCGGCCAGAATTAGGTGTGCTGCGGTGCAATATCAAGGGCCGCCTCTCACATCTGGAGGGGATCGTCCATGTCTTCGGTGTCGTAGTCCCGCTGGCCCTGCGCCAGCGCGCGGCGGGCGTTCGGATCGATGAAGGAAATGACCATGGCCAGCAGCAGGACGCCGGCCCCGATCAGATAGGGCAGGGCCGGATCGAGCTTGTAGGCCGGCATGGCGATGAAGGGCATGATCAGGAAGCCGAGCGCGTTGGTCGCATTGTTCAGCCCGGCGATGGCACCCTGTTCGTGGCGGCGCACGACCAGCGAGGCGACGGCGACATTGCCCGGCCGCGCCATGCCCTGGCCGAGCCCGATCATGGTCAACGCGAAGACGAGGGGCCCGATCTGATGCGCCAGCGCCAGCAGCAGGAAGGCGATGGCCGAAATCCCGAGACCGACGCGCTCCAGCATGGGCGCCGTCATCCGGAAGCGGTGCACGATCACCAATTGCCCGAACAGGGTCGCCATGGAGGCGGCCATGAGGCCGATGCCGGCATATTGCGCGGCATGGTCGAGCGGCAGTTCCAGCCGGTCCATCATGTAGAAGGCGACGGTCTGGATCATGATCGCCTGCGCCGCCGAGATGAGCGAACCGTTGACGAGGTTGAGCACGATGCGCCGGTCGAACAGGCGCAAGCGGATACGCGCCTTGCCCGGCACCGGCTTCTCCGTCTCGGGCAGCCAGCGCCAGATGACGACGGCACTGATCAGGCCGAGCAGCACGCAGAAATAGAAGGGCGCCAGGATGCCGATGATGACGAGGCTGGCCGACAGCCCCGGCCCGATGGTGGCGCCAAGGCCATAGGCGGCGCCGATGGTGGCGACCGCCCGCGTGCGTTCCTCGCGCGTGGTGCGGTCGGCGACATAGGCCTGGGCGGCCGGATTGGCGGCGGAGACGATGAGGCCGTAGAGCGAACGGGTGACGATCAGGATCGGAAAGGCGGCGGCGATGCCGATCCATTCCGCCCGCGCCGCTTCCAGGATCAGGGTGAACAGCAGCATCGAGATGGAGAAGCCGAACAGCCCGATCAGCACGGTCAGCTTGCGCCCGAGCTTGTCGGAACGCCGGCCCCACAGCGGTGTCGTCAGCACCCAGAACAGGGAAGAGAGCACGAAGATGCTGCCCACCTGCATCTCGGACAGACCGAGGTCGCGGGCGATGGGCGGCAGGATGGCATAGACCACCGACTGGCTGAAACCGGTGCACATGAGGCCGATGGTCAGGATCAGGAAGGCACGGCGGCGTGCCTTCGGTTCCATCTGATAGGTGGCTTCATCCCCCCCGGCCGTCTTCTGCGGGACGGCTTCTTCGTTTCTGAACGTCATGATCTCCCGGGCCCGAAACTCCGTGCCGCATCATGCGACAAGAAGTTTCGGGCGTCACGGGGCTGTCAGCGCCAGCCGGCGCGGTCGAGGAGCTGGACGGCGGCGGCGTTGTTCAGGCCGAGTTCGTTGATCGGCAGGGTGTCGCGCTTGAAGGGGCCGAAGCTCTGCACGACGGAGGAGGGGGCGACACCCTCCAGGATCGGGAACTCGTTGTTCGCTTCGGCGAAGATCGCCTGGGCTTCCGGGCTCGCCAGATATTCGAGGAACTTGATCGCCGCGTCCCTGTTCGGGGCATGGGCCGCGACGCCGGCGCCCGAGACATTGGTGTGGGTGCCGAAACTGTCCTGGTCCGGAAAGAAGATCCCGACCTTCTCGACCACGTCCTTGTCCTCCGGCTTGTCGGAGGCGACGATACGGGCGAAGTAATAGTGGTTCACGATGGCGACATCCGCCTCGCCCACGGCGACGGCGCGGATCTGGTCGGTGTCGCCGCCCTTGGGCTGGCGGGCGAAATTGTCGACGACGCCCTTCGCCCATTCTTCCGTCTTCTCCTCGCCCAGATGGGCGATGAGTGCCGCGACCATGGACTGGACATATTCGTTGTTCGACGAACGCGAAAGCACCCGGCCCTTCCACTCGGGTGCCGCCAGCGCCTCATAGGTCGAAAGCTCTTCGGGCTTCACCAGGTCCTTGTTGTAGACGAGGACCCGGGCCCTGGTGGCGAAGGCGTACCAGAGGCCCGTCGGTTCGTGGAACTGCGCCGGCACCGATTTTTCGAGGGCGGGCGAGGTTACGGGCTGGAACAGGCCGGCCGCCTGGGCGCGCCACAGGTTGGCGGCATCCGTCGTGATGAAGATGTCCGCCGGGCTGTTGGCGCCCTCGAGCTTCATGCGCTCGACCAGTTCCGCCGCCTTGCCCTGGATCAGGTTCACGCTGATCCCGGTCTCTTCCTTGAACTTGCCGAACAGCAATTCGTCGGACGGGTAATGGCGCGAGGAATAGATGTTCAGCTCTTCCGCCTGCGCCTGAACCGCGAACGCCTGAAACCCGATCAGCCCGAGTGCCAGCCCGAGACCTGCCATGATGCGGCGCATGGTGTTTTCCTTTCCGCGTCCGTCCGACCTGATGTTGCGAGTGATTTGCAAAATCCGGACAGATATGGGTCGGGCGGCGCGGAAAAGCAACCCCTTTACGGCTGGACTGGAGGCGGCGGATCAGGCCCGCTGCATCAGGGCATAGCGCCAGGTCTGGCGCTTGGAATTGAAATTCGCGATGCTCATGCGTGAATTCGGGGCCTTCTCGGGATCGTGATAGATGATACCGGTGGCGTCGGTCCCGAAGATCACGGAGGCATGGCCATAGGTTTGGCCGCCGTCCGTCTTCATCCAGTACATGAAGATAGGTCCGTGCGCGCGGAGCAATTGTTCGATCTCGTCGATCGTATAGGTATAGGCTTCGGCGCAATGGGCGACCGGCGACAGATGTTCGCGCCGGGCGAGGACTTCATGATGGTTCGCCAATGCCGCATTGGCCTGGGGCGAACCCGTGGCGAAATGTCCCGTCCGGCCGGCGCCGAGGTTGCGGGCATAGAGTTCCGGCAGGCCCTGGCGTGGCCCCGCCTCGAAATAATAGCCGATCATGCAGACGCTGGCATACCAGCAGCCCGTCGGATCGTCGGCATTCGGATCGCCCCCCATGTCGAGCTGTGTGACATAAGGCACATTCAGTCGGATCGGCATCGTCGTCTCCCCCGTTGACGTGTTGCGCTCAATCTGACGCGGCCTGCCCCTGCGCGCTATGACGGCCGTCACGCGCGTGCCCGTCGCGAAACCCCCACCACCATTGCGACCATGGGGGCGGTGGGCTACAAGGGCGGTCAATCCAATTCAGGCATGTAAAGCGAACGAGGGGCAGGGCCGATGGCTTCCTACCAATATGTCTATGTGATGAAGGATCTGTCCAAGACCTATCCGGGAGGGAAGACGGTTCTGAAGAATGTCTGGCTGTCGTTCCTGCCGGGCGCCAAGATCGGCGTGCTCGGCGGCAACGGCGCCGGCAAGTCGACCCTGATGAAGATCATGGCCGGCATCGACACCGAGTTTCAGGGCGAGGCCTGGGCGGCGGACGGTGTCAAGGTCGGCTATCTGCCACAGGAACCCCCGCTCGATCCGAAGCTCGACGTGCTCGGCAACGTCATGATGGGCGTCGGGGAGACCAAGGCCCTGCTCGACGAATTCGAGGCTGTCTCGGCCAGGTTCGGCGAAGAGATGACCGACGACGAGATGGACGCCCTGATCGCCCGTCAGGCCGAGCTGCAGGAGCAGATCGACGCCAAGGACGCCTGGGACATCCAGCGCCATGTCGAGATCGCCATGGACGCCCTGCGCTGCCCGCCGGGCGACGCCGACGTGACCAAGCTCTCGGGTGGAGAGCGCCGCCGCGTGGCCCTGTGCCGCCTGCTGCTCGAAAAGCCCGACATGCTGCTGCTCGACGAACCGACCAACCACCTCGACGCCGAGTCGATCGCCTGGCTGGAAAAGTTCCTGGAGAAGTATGAGGGCACCGTGGTGGCGGTCACCCACGACCGTTACTTCCTCGACAATGTCGCGGGCTGGATCCTCGAAATGGATCGCGGCCAGTGCCTGCCGTTCGAGGGCAATTACTCGGGCTGGATGGAGGCCAAGCGCAAGCGCCAGGAAATCGAGAAGAACCAGGAAGAATCGCGCCAGAAGGCGATCGAGCGCGAGCTGGAATGGATCCGTGCCTCGCCCCGCGCCCGCCAGTCCAAGTCCAAGGCGCGTATCGCGGCCTTCGACGATCTGGTGGCGAAGCAGGGCGAGCGCGAGATCGGCCGCTCCACCATCGTCATTCCGCCGGGCCCGCGTCTTGGTGGTCTCGTCGTCGAGGCGAAGAATGTCTCGAAGTCCTTCGGCGACCGTCTGCTGATCGACAATCTGTCGTTCAACCTGCCGCCGGGCGGCATCTGCGGCATCATCGGCCCGAACGGCGCCGGCAAGACCACCCTGTTCAAGATGATCACGGGCGTGGAAAAGCCGGACGCGGTCGAGATCCGCGTGGGCGATACGGTCGTGATGGGCTATGTCGACCAGTCGCGTGATGCCCTCGATCCCAACAAGACCGTGTGGGAA
>JAQVKV010000121.1 GCA_028694545.1 Zavarzinia sp.
CAGTTCCGCCCGCCCCTTGCCTCGGGCGGGCAGATGGCCCTCTTCGGGGATTGACCGGCGGCGAAGCGGAGGTCATAAGCCCCGCCATGCCGCCCAGCCCGAAGCCCCCCGCGATCCAGCCGGACCTTTCCCGTGAAACCGCCATCGGCGGTCGCGTCTGCGGCGTGGACGAAGCCGGGCGCGGTCCCTGGGCCGGTCCCGTGACCGCCGCCGCCGTGATCTGGCCTTCGGGCGTCGTGGTACCGGACGGCGTCACGGATTCGAAGAAGCTCTCGGCCCAGGCGCGCGACCGCCTGTTCGACACGATCGTCGAAAACGCCCATGTCGGCATCGGCGAAGCCTCTGTCGAGGAGATCGACCGGCTGAACATCCTGCGCGCCACCTTCCTTGCCATGCGCCGCGCGGTCGATGCGCTCGTACCCACGCCCTCGCATGCGCTGGTCGACGGCAACCGCGCGCCGCTGCTGCCCTGCGCCGTCACCACCCTGGTGAAGGGCGACGCGCTTTCGCTCTCCGTCGCCGCCGCCTCGATCGTCGCCAAGGTCCACCGCGACCGCGTCATGATCGAGGCTGAGAGGCGTTTTCCGGGCTACGGCTTCGCCCGCCACAAGGGCTATGGCACGGCTGAACATGCGGATGCCTTACAACGGCTTGGGCCCACAAGTTTCCACCGCACATCATTTAGTCCCATCAAAGCCTTGATTCAAAACGACTATTGACGTGATTCGCCGCCCGAATCAGGATGCCGGAAGAGTGATTCGGGGGACGACATGTCGAAAGAAATCAAGACCGAACTGCCGCTCGACCAGGTGCTGGTGGGCGATTGCATCGAATTGATGCGGGCGCTGCCCGACAAGTCGGTCGATCTCGTCTTCGCCGATCCGCCCTACAACCTGATGCTGGACCGGGGCACGCGCGCGGGTGAGCTGCGGCGCCCCAACCAATCCGTGGTCGATGGCGTGGACGATGCCTGGGACCGTTTCGCCGAGGGCGGCTCCATCGCCGAATCTTATGCCGAATACGACCGTTTCAGCCGGGCCTGGCTGTTCGAGGCGCGACGCATCCTGAAGGACACCGGTGCGATCTGGGTCATCGGCTCCTATCACAACATCTTCCGGGTCGGCGTCGCCCTGCAGGACCTCGGCTTCTGGATGCTGAACGACGTCATCTGGCGCAAGAGCAACCCGATGCCGAATTTCCGTGGCCGGCGCTTTACCAACGCCCATGAGACCCTGATCTGGGCGGCCCGGAACGAGGCGCAGAAGACCTATACCTTCAATTACGACGCATTGAAGACCCTGAACGACGACCTGCAGATGCGCTCCGACTGGCTGCTGCCGATCTGCGGCGGCGGCGAGCGCCTGAAGGACGACGAAGGCACCAAGGCCCATCCGACCCAGAAGCCGGAAGCCCTGCTCTATCGCGTACTCGTCGGCTGTTCCCACCCGGGCGACGTCGTGCTCGATCCCTTCTTCGGCACGGGCACCACGGGCGCCGTGGCGAAACGGCTCGGCCGCCACTTCATCGGCCTTGAGCGGGAAGAGAAATATGCCGCCGTCGCCAGGGCGCGCATCGCGGCCGTCGAGACCGGAGACGACGCCCCCCTGTCCGTCACCAAATCGAAGCGCGAGGAACCCCGCATTCCCTTCGGCCAGGTGGTGGAGCGCGGGCTGATCCGCCCGGGCACCAAATTGTTCGACCAGCGCCGGCGCTGGGTCGCGCGGGTTCGCGCCGACGGCAGCCTCGTGGCGAACGATGCCACCGGCTCCATCCACCGCATCGGCGCCCATGTCCAGGGCGCGCCGGCGTGCAACGGCTGGACCTTCTGGCATTTCGAGCACCAGGGCAGCCTGGTGCCGATCGACTTCTACCGCAGCCGCCTGCGCGCTGAACTGGCGCCCGGCGTCAGCCACTGACCGTCCCGCCCCCACCGGGGCGGGACAGCCTGTCGCTGCGTCATTTTGCAAGCTTGGCCGCCATGATCCGCGTCCGTTCAATCGGGCGCGGATCATTTTCATTGCGGGAGGCTTTCGTGCGCATCGTCACTGTCGTCCCGGAACCGGCGCTGTCGGCCCTGCTGCCCGGCGCCTCCTATGCCGACGCCTTCCGGGGTGTGTCGGAACTGCGCAGCCTGGATGCGCCTTCGGCCGCGAAGCGCATCATGGGGCGCGCGCCCCTGTGGGTGCAGGGCCTCATGGCCCTGCGCAACGTGATTGTCGTGCCTTTCGGCCTGCGGACCCGGATCGATAGCGCCGGGCCGCACCTCGGCCTGTTCCCCATCCTGAGCGAGACCGCGCGACAGGTCGTCCTCGGTCTCGACGACCGCCACCTCGATTTCCGCGTCTCGGTCGAGGTGGATCCGGCGCCCGGCCAGCGCCGGCGTATCACCGTCACCACCCTGGTCCGCCCCCACAACATCTGGGGCCGGATCTACCTCCGCCTGATCCTGCCATTCCACAAGCTGATCGTGGCCGCCATGATGGCCCAGGCCGAGCGGGCGTAACGCGGCCCCATCCGGCCCTCTCCCCCTGAGGAGGCGAGAGAGCGCCGCGGGCGAGCAGGCTTCAGAGGCCCAGCATGATGCGCAGGTTCTGCACGGCGGCGCCGGAAGCACCCTTGCCGAGATTGTCGAGGCGGGCGACCAGCAGCGCCTGGCCCCGGTTCTCGTTGCCAAAGACACGCAGTTCCAGCCTGTCGGTCTCGTTCAGGGCCTCGGGCTCGATCTTGCCGCCCGATCCTTCCGTGCTCTCGACCGAGACGAGATCGCTGCCGGCGTAGCGTGCTGCGAGGATGGCCTCGAGGTCGGCCGGCTTCATTTCGCCATTCAGCAGGTCGAGATGCAGGGCGATGGTGACCAGCATGCCCTGGCGGAAATCGCCGACCGAGGGCACGAAGACCGGCCGCCGGGTCAGCCCGCCGTAGAGCTTGATCTCCGGGATATGCTTGTGCTCGAGCCCGAGGCCGTAAAGCTCGAACTTCGGTGCCGTGCCGGCCTCGTAAGCTTCGATCATGGCGCGGCCGCCGCCGGAATAGCCGGAGACGGCATGGATCGCCACCGGATAGTCGGCGGGCAGCACGCCTTCCTCGATCAGGGGCTTCAGCAGGGCGATGGCGCCGGTCGGATAGCAGCCCGGATTGGCGACATGGGAAGCACTGGCGATCGCCGCGCGCTGGCCCTTCGCCATTTCCGCGAAGCCATAGACCCAGCCGGGCGCCGTGCGATGCGCGGTGGACGCGTCGAGGATACGGGGCGCGGCCTCGCCCAGTTCGGCGGCCAGCGCCACCGATTCCCGGGCCGCGTCGTCATGCAGGCAGAGCACGACCACGTCGACCTCGGCCATCAGGGCTTTCTTGGCCGCGACATCCTTGCGCTTGTCGGGATCGATGCTGCGGACCTCGATGCCGGCGACGTCGCGCAGGCGGTCACGGATGCCGAGGCCGGTGGTGCCCGCCTCGCCGTCAATGAAGACCGTCGCCGTTCCGCCAGATTTGGTCATGGTTCCATCCACCCGAAAAAAAAGCCACGTCTTATAGCGTCAGACCACGCCCGCCGCACGCAACACTTTCATGAAGACCGTGGGCACGCCCGCCTGATCGAGATGGGCTGGCCGATGCCATTCCCCGGCCGCGGCGAAATCCGCCACGCGCGCCACCTCGACCGTCAGGATCAGGTGAAAATGGGTAAAAGTATGTTCGACCGCGACATTGAGAGGCCGCCAGTCTCCCGGGCACGGCGGGGTGGACGAAGGCGCCGCCCCTTCCCGCCACTCGCTGCCCGGCACTTCCATCATGCCGCCCAGCAGGCCCTTGGGCGGGCGCCGGCGCAGCAGGACCGCCCCGTCCCGATCCCGGATGGCGACATGGGCGATACCATGGCGCGTGGGCCGCGCCGCCTTCGCCACCTTCCGAGGGTAGCTCGCGGCATCCCCCGCAGCCGCCCCGGCGCAGAAACGCGCGACCGGGCAACGACCACAGGTCGGCATCTTCGGCTGGCATATGCCGGCGCCGAGGTCCATGAGCGCCTGCGCGAAATCCCCCGCCCGTTCGGCCGGGACCAGCGCCTGGGTGAGGCGGCGGAGCGCGGGCTTGGCGTGGGGCAGCGGATCGGCCAGGCGGTGCACCCGCGCCATCACCCGCTCCACGTTGCCGTCGACGGCGGCGACCGGCCGGCCGAAGGCGATAGCTGCGATGGCCCCCGCCGTATAGTCGCCGATGCCCGGCAGGCGGGCCAGCGCCTCCACCGTGTCGGGGAAACGCCCGCCCTTGGCCGCGACCTCGCGCGCGCAGGCATGGAGATTGCGGGCGCGGGCGTAGTAGCCGAGCCCCGCCCATTCCGCGAGCACCGATTCGAGGGGCGCATTGGCCAGAGTGAAGACATCCGGGAACAGCGCGAGGAAACGCCGGAAGCGGTCCATGACGGTTTCGACCGTTGTCTGCTGCAGCATGATCTCGGACAGCCAGACCCGGTAGGGATCCGGCTTTTCGCCCGGTTCCGCGCGCCACGGCAGGCGCCGGCGCGCCCCATCGTACCAGGCGAGCAGCGCCGTCGCGAAGCCCGCCCCGGACCGGGAAGCGGGAACCGGAAGGTCCAGAGTGAATTCAGAATCGACGACGGCCATGTCGTGATTAGAGTGTGCCCCCATGGTGCGATCAACAAAGACCTTCGAGCCTTCGGCTGAACGCCGCTACCGGACCGAGCCGGCCGCCGCCCGCCTCGCCGCTCTCCTGCGCGGGGTGACGGGCAAGCGCGGCTTCGCGGCCGCCGAGATCGTCACCCACTGGCCGACGATCGTCGGCGAGCGCCTGGCCGAATGCACCCTGCCCGAACGATTGAAGGCGGAACGGGGCGGCCTTGGCGTCGGTGGCGGCGTGCTGGAAGTCCGGGTGGACGGGCCACTGGCCCTCGAACTCCAGCACGTGGAACCCCAGATCATCGAGAAGGTGAACGCGTTCTGCGGCTTTCGTGCGGTCGCCCGGCTGAAGCTGCTGCGCGGCCATGTCCCGCCGCCAAAACAGAAGCGCAAGCCCCTGCCCGAACTGTCCCCGGCGGAGAAGGCGGAAATCGACCGCGAGGTCGCCACAATCGAGGATCAGGCTCTGCGCGAGGCGCTGGCCGGGCTTGGCCGCGCGATGCGGGCGCGCCAGATCGCCGATGGCGAGCGGTAAGCCCGAAATCGAATCATCCATCTTTACGACCCCCAACATCTTGTGGTGAGATTGCCCCATGAACACGAGACGTATGATCCTGACCGGTATGGCTGGCTTGGCCGCCGCGGCTTCGCTGGGGCTGCCGGCCTTCGCGGAAGGCGATGATTTCGCCGAAGGCACCTATGCCATCGGCCCGGCGGACGCGCCCGTCACGGTCTATGAATATGCCTCGATGACCTGCCCGCACTGCGCGCATTTCACGCTGACGACCCTGCCGGACGTGAAGAAGCTCTATGTCGAGACGGGCAAGATCCGCTTCGTGTTCCGTGACTTCCCGCTCGACATCGTCGCTCTGCAGGCCTCGATGCTGGTGCGCTGCGCCGGCCCCGAGAAAGCGGAAGCCATGGTCGAGCTGCTGTTCCGCACGCAGCAGAGCTGGGGCCGGGCCGAGGATCCGATGGCCGCGCTCAAGCAGACGGTGAAGCTCGCCGGCCTCGGCGAAGCCAAGGCGGATGCCTGCCTTGCGGACGAGACACTGAAGATGCAGGTGGCGCAGACCCGCTTCGACGCGGAAAAGCAATTCGCCATCCGGTCGACCCCGAGCTTCGTCATCGGCACCAAGGTCCAGGCCGGCGCGCTGTCGATCGACGAATTCACCGAATTCCTGAAGGCCAACGGCCTGAAGGACTGAGGCGCAACCCCCGAGGAAGGTCCCGGCTTTCGGCGGGACGACGAGAAATGAGTTGGCGCCGGCATGGGGCCGGCGTCCTTGCCTTCAAACCAGGCCATTGAGGCCCCGCGAAGCTTTCAGCGTAGCGAGCCAAGGCGGCGGATGCTGCCGCCCGGCGCTTGAGGGCAAACAAACGACTAGCGAGCCTAGCGCGAGGATGCGCGCGCCCGGCGCTTGAGGGCAAACAACTATGGTCCAGTTCACGAAATTGCGGCTTTCGGGCTTCAAGTCCTTCGTCGACCCGACCGAAATGGTGATCCAGCCGGGCATGACCGGGATCGTCGGGCCGAACGGCTGCGGCAAGTCCAACCTGCTGGAAGCCCTGCGCTGGGTCATGGGCGAGACCTCGGCCAAGCTCATCCGCGGCGCGGAGATGGACGACGTCATCTTCGCCGGCACGGCGAAGCGCCCGGCGCGCAACCTGGCCGAGGTTTCCCTCGTCCTCGACAACAGCGCGCGGCGAGCTCCCGTCGCCTTCAACGACCATACGGACCTCGAGATCTCGCGCCGGATCGAGCGCGAGGCGGGTTCCGCCTATCGCATCAACGGCAAGGACGTACGAGCACGCGACGTCCAGCTCCTGTTCGCCGATGCCTCCGTCGGTTCGCGCTCGCCTGCCCTCGTGGGTCAGGGCCGGATCGGTGCCATCATCAATTCCAAGCCCCGCGACCGGCGCCAGATCCTCGAAGAGGCAGCGGGCATCTCGGGCCTGCATTCTCGCCGCCACGAGGCCGAACTACGCCTGAAGGCGGCCGAAAGCAATCTTGTCCGGGTCGACGACGTGGTCGGCCAGCTCACCAACCAGGTGAATGCCCTGAAGCGCCAGGTGCGACAGGCGACGCGCTATCGCAACGTCCAGTCCCAGATCCGCAAGGGCGAAGCGGTCGTCCTGCACCTGAAGTGGCAGTAGGCGGTCGCCGCCCTCGAAGCGGCGAAAGCCGAACTCGCGGCCGCGCAGAATG
>JAQVKV010000122.1 GCA_028694545.1 Zavarzinia sp.
CGCATGCGAGCCCGGCGGGACCGGCGCCGACGACCGCGACCGTTTTCCCCGTGGGCGCGCCAGCCGTGAAGAGCTGGCGACCGTCGTCCAGCAGGGCGTCGGTCGCATGACGCTGGAGCAGGCCGATCTTTACCGGCGCGTGATCGCCCGCGTTCCGCACGCAAGCTTCCTCGCACAATTGCTCGGTCGGGCAGACGCGGGCGCACATCGCGCCCATGATGTTGCTGGAAAGAATAGTCTCGGCGGCGCCAAGATCGTTGCCGGTCGCGATCTGGCGGATGAACAAAGGAATGTCGATCGTGGTCGGGCACGCCGTGGCGCAGGGCGCGTCGAAGCAGAAATAACAGCGCTCCGCCTCGACCCGAGCCGCGTGACCGCCCAGCGGCGGATGAAGATCGCCGAATATGCCCCCGGCATTTGCCCCCTTGGGACAGGTCCCATCCGCCATGCCCGCCTCCCGTATCCGCAGATCCCGAAAGCAAGCTCAACAAAACCTGATCAATCGGTCAAGTTTTATGATCGGGAAAGGCAATTGTTTTTCGCCGGAGGCAATCTCCCTGCCGTGTCATCCCGGCGCGGGCCGGGATGACACCGGGACAGGAGAGAAGGCCTAACGGATCAGCCGTTGGCCAGCACGCGGGCCAGCGTATTGTGGCGCTCGATCACCACGGGCAGGTCCAGCGTGGTCACCCGGCCGTCGCGCACCACGACGTCACCATCGACCATGGCGAAGGAAACCCGTTCCGGCGCGCAGAAGACCAGCGCCGCGACCGGATCATGCAGGGCACCGGCGAAGCCGACGCCGGAGAGATCGAAAGCGGCGAAATCAGCCGCCATGTCGGGGGCGAGCGCGCCAATGTCGTCCCGGTTCAGCACCCGCGCCCCGCCAAGCGTCGCGATTTCGAGCGCTTCCCGGGCGGTCATGGCGGATGGCCCGAAGCCGACGCGCTGGAGCAGCATCGCCTGGCGTACCTCGCCGATCATGTTGCCGCCGTCGTTCGAGGCGGATCCATCCACCCCGATCGCGACGGGCACCCCCCGGTCGCGCATCCTGCGGATGGGCGCGATGCCCGAGGCAAGGCGCATGTTCGAGCACGGGCAATGGGCGACGCCGGTCTTCGTCCTGGCGAAAAGGTCGATGCCGCCCTCGTCGAGCTGAACGCAATGGGCATGCCAGACATCCGGCCCGACCCAGCCGAGATCCTCGGCGTATTCGGCCGGCGTCATGCCGAACTTCTCCCGCGTGTAAGCGATGTCGTTCACGTTTTCGGCAAGATGGGTGTGGAGCGAGACACCGTAGGAACGCGCCAGAACCGCCGCCTCGCGCATCAGGTCGCGACTGACCGAGAAGGGCGAGCAGGGCGCCACGGCGACGCGCAGCATCGAGAAACGGTCCTGATCGTGATAGGTCTCGACCAGGCGCATCGCGTCCTTCAGGATCGCCGCCTCTTCCTCGACCACGCTGTCGGGCGGCAAGCCTCCTCTGGACACGCCGACGCTCATCGCGCCCCGGCAGGCGTGGAAGCGCATGCCGACCTCGGCCGCCGCCGCGATCGAATCGTCCAGCCGGCAGCCGTTCGGATAGATGTAGAGATGATCACTCGAGGTGGTGCAGCCCGAGAGCAGCAATTCCGCCATGGCCAGCTTGGTGGAAACCGCGATCATCTCGGGCGTCAGCCGTGCCCAAAGCGGATAGAGGCTGGTCAGCCAGGTGAACAATTCCCCGTCCTGCGCCCCGGGCACGACGCGGGTCAGGCTCTGGTACATGTGGTGATGGGTATTGATCAGGCCCGGGATGACGATGTGGCCCGAGAGGTCGATGACCTCGTCCGCGCCCGCCGGCAATTCGCTCGTCGGACCGACGGCGACAATGCGATTGTCCCGGATGAACAACCCGCCATCGGGAATTTCACGCCGGGCCTCGTCCATGGTCACGAGAACCGTGGCGTTCTTCACCAGCAGTGTCCTGTTCATCGCTCCCCCGTCGCGCCTGCCACCGATTCCTTGTATTCTGCCAGCAACCCTGGGAAAGAGGCCATGCAGACCTTTCGCGCCGTCATTGTCCTCGCCTACCTGTCGGCCGGATTGACCGCCCACGCGGAAACCCTGTCGCTTGCCGAGGCGAATTACAAGGAAGCCTTTACCGGCAGCGCGCCGGTTTCCGGCCGCGTCCTGACCGGCCTCGCCTATGGCCGCGCCGGGGAGCATTTCAATACGGGCGCCCTGCGTCTCGGGCTTGGCGCGGAACGCGGCGCCGGCTTCGTCTGCGTGCGGGTGCAGAGCCAGGACGGTCTCTATTGGTCGGAAAACGCCTATCTTCTGCCGGAGCGGGGCGAGGCCGCCCCGAGCCTCGAGATCCGGACCAGCTTCGCCGAGCAACTGGCCCGCTACCGGGTTGGACAGATCGGCATCCGGGCGCTGGCGGCAAGGGACTGCGCGGCTGCCGACGGTGCGCTGGTGCCCGCCCTGACGACCGCGCCAGCCGATCTCACCCGCCTCAGCTTCCAGCTGAACGTCAGCGGTCGCCGGCCCGAGGCGCGGTTGCTGCCGGTTGCCGGCGCGCCCCTGTCCGCCGCCTGCGTTTCGCTCAAGGACAGCGCGGCCGTCGCCTTCAATTACGCCTGCGACATCGCCTTGCCGCCGGACCTGCCGGACGATACCTACCGGCTGGAGGTGACCCTGCGGGGCATGACCGGCGCGCGGACCGTCGAACATTTCGAGGTGATGATCGCGCGCGGGGGGCTTCATGGCTCCTGAACGGGTCCACTGGCGCCGCTTTGCGACGAGGCTGATGGCGGCCACGCGTGCCCTCGGGCGCTGGGTCGTGCCGCGAGGCTGGCCACTTGTCGCCATCGTCCTTGGCCTTGTCTACGTCACCCTGTCCCTCGGCCTGCCTTCGCCCGAGACCGTGAGCGTGATTGAGGCGCGGAGCGAAAGCGCCGAATTCACCGTGCTCAATCCGGACCTCGCCACCCTGCGCCTTGGCGCCATGCGTCTGGTCGACCCCACATCCGATGCGGATCCGGCCTGTGTCGATGGCTTGCTGGTGCCGGCCCTCGGCGCCGTCGCTCGCTACCAGCTGGCCGAAGATGGCATCCTGATCGCCGTCACCACCGCCGCGGCAGCAGCCGGCCGGATCGAACGGCAGGGCCAGCCCGACCTGACGCTGCCCGCCGAAGCCTGGCTGATCCCCGCGCCCGATTGCCCCGGCCGCCCCCCGCGCCGCCTGCCCCTCGTCGGGCCATTGGTCCTTGGCGAGGAATTGCGCCCGGACACCTTCGAGGGATCTTCCCATCCGCTGATCGACGGCCGGCTCGCCGTCTACGGCCGGGCGATCGCGGTCGATCTCGGCATCTATCGCTCGGCGCCCACCCTCTATCCGGTTTCGGAAATCACCCTGCCCGGCGGCTCGCGCCTGTTCGCCCCGCCAGTCGACGGCCAGAGCGTGCCCTGGCACGGCTTCGTCTCCCCCGGTGCCTGCGGCGAAGCCGGCTGCGATCCCTTCACGGTGCAGGCATCGACCATGGCGAAGACGTTGCATCTGGTCCGGCCGGGCACCGGCGTGCAGCCCGAGGTGATCTCGATTTCCGCCTTCGCCCAATTGTTCTCCGATCCGTCGATCGTCTATCTGTGGATTCTCGTCGGTGTCCTTTCCCTGCTGATCCAGACCCTGGCCAATGCCGGCGATCTCTTCGCCAAGCTGCGCCCGCCTCCGCCATGATCCCGCGTCTTTCCTGTATCCTCCTCGCCCTCGTCACCGCGACCGCCGCCCGGGCCGACGTCGTCCGCATCCGGTCCGCCGACGGTTCGTTCGGCCAGGGCTGGCTGCATGTCGCGCAGGACGGGCGCTGTCAGGTCGCCATGCCGGCCCATGTGGTGCCGAAGTCGGGAACCGGCATCGCCATGGACGCCACCGGGCGAGAGTATGAGATCGGCGCCGCCGTCCACCCCGATCCCGAGGTCGATTTCGCCCTGATGACGGTACCCGTGCCCCGGGGCACGATCTGCAGCGCGTCCCGCCTCGGGTCGAGCGACCTGCAGCGGCGCATAGCCAATCTCCAGTCCGCGGCACTTGCCTATATCGACGCCGGCGAAAGGCGGACCATGCCGGTCCAGCTGGTGGCAGCCGCCGTGGACGCCAGCGCGGGCAGCATCCTCGCCTTTCGTCCCGCCATGGCGGGCGACCATTTCCAGCAAGGCATGAGCGGCAGCATCATCCTGGCGGACGATGGCACGATGATCGCCATGCTGACCGACGTCGACCCCGACAGCGGCATCGGCATCGCCCTTCGTTTCGACGTGATCCGCCGGCTGGCCGGGCAGGCGCCGCCGGTGGCGGGAGACGCGCCCGCCATGGCCATCGTGGTCGAGACCGGGATGACCGCCGATACCGCCGCGCCACCGTCCGCGCTGGCACGGGACGGCATCTGGCGCGTGGCGCCCGTCGGCGGTCGCCTGTCCTGGGTGACCGTCATGGAAACGGAGGCGATCGTCACCGGAGCGACATTCACGCTCTCCTGCGGCGGCGACCGGGTAACGCGGGCCACGCTCTCGGTGCGGACCGACCCCGCCAACCCCTTCTCGAGCGAGACCGTCTGCGCGATGGCCCCCTCGGCGAAGGACGCGGTCGCGGTCACCTGCCGCCAGCCGCCCCGCCGGGCCCGTCAGATCCGCCTGGCCCTGACCGCCACCGGGGATGCCCCGGCCTGTGTCGGCGGCTTCGGGATCGCCGCTCAGTAGAACTTTCTGGAGACGTTTGCCGTCACATACTGATCACCGCCCTGGCAGACGATGGTGCCCGCGAGATCAAGCGCCTCGCCGATGCGGAGCGAAGTCTGGCAGTTGGCGAAATTCGGCCAGAACGTCTTGTAGGTGATGGTCAGGCCCACGACCTGTCCGGACATCCAGCGGTTGAGGTCCTGAAAGGAGGCCTGGAAGGTTCCGTCCGCCGGCGAGAACTCCTTGAACGAGAAATTCAGGGTCGCCTGCGACAGGGCCGTCAGCAATTCCTTGGCCCGCTCCGGATCCCCGCCCGTCACCTTGCCGTCGGCGAGATCCAGCGAGAAGCTCGACAGCCCGGAGACGAAGATCCGAGCCGCCATCGCCTGCAGGTCCGGATCGGCAATGCCGATCGCCTGGCGCAGGGCGAGGCTGCGGACGAGCGTGTCCTTCGAGGCAGCGACGTCTTCCAGGGTGATCAGGCGCACCAGCGGATCGGGGTCGTTCAGCCCGTCCCGCACCTTTTCGATCTGCGCCCGCCGGTCCACCGTATCGGCCCCCGCGCCCGCCGACGTCAGAGCCATGGTCCCCAAGACCATCGCCACCGCGCCGAGAGAGACCAGCCCGCGCCTTGCCACCCGATTCATGTCCCTACCCCAGTGGTTGCAGCCCCGCCCGGCCCCAGCACCGGAACGGGATAAGGCTACAGGCAGGCGGCCCCCCGGGGCAACCCCGGCCAGCCAGCAAGATTCTTGCGCAAATTCATTAGACTTTGGTCAAAACCATGCGGAAATGCGCCACAGCCATGCGATTCCGCAATGTGCCAATGTGGTTTCCCCGCGCTAACTATCGTCACCCCTGGTTCACGGGGCAAGGCTGGCGGAGAGTTGCATGAACCAAGAGCGTATCAGACTGGCGAGCCTCAAGGACAAGGTCGTTTCGGCGGACGAAGCCGCGGCCCTGATCAAGGACGGCATGATCATCGGCATGAGCGGATTCACCCGCGCGGGCGAAGCCAAGGCCGTGCCGCTTGCCCTCGCCGAACGGGCAAAGCAGGAGCCGATGCGGATCACGCTGATGACCGGCGCCTCGCTCGGCAACGATCTCGACAAGACTTTCGCCGAAGCGCATCTGGTCTCGCGCCGCCTGCCGTTCCAGTCCGATCCCGGCATGCGCCGGGCGATCAACGCGGGCGAAGTCATGTTCATCGACCAGCACCTGTCGGAAACGGTGGAGATGCTGCGCTCGAACCAGCTTGGCCCGATCGATTACGCCATCATCGAAGCGATCGCCATCACCGAGGATGGTGGCATCGTCCCCACCACCTCGGTCGGCAATTCGGCGACCTTCGCCATCCTCGCCCACAAGGTGATCGTCGAGATCAACGTCAACCAGACCCTGGAACTCGAAGGGGTGCACGACGTCTATATCCCGACGCGCCGGCCGTTCCGCCAGCCGATCCCGGTCATGCGCCCGGACGAACGCCACGGCACGCCCTTCATTCCGATCCCGCCGGAGAAGATCGCGGCCATCGTCATGACCGGCAAGAAGGACTCGACCTCGAACATCCTGCCGCCGGACGAAGAGACCAAGGCGATCGCCGACCACCTGATCCATTTCTTCGAGGCCGAGGTGGCGAAAGGCCGCCTGACCTACAGCCTGCAGCCCCTGCAATGCGGCATCGGCACCATCGCCAACGCCGTGCTGCACGGCTTCATCGACAGCCCCTTCCACGACCTGACCATGTATTCCGAGGTGTTGCAGGACAGTACCTTCCAGCTCATCGATTCCGGCAAGATGCTCTTCGCCTCCGGCGCATCCATGACCCTGTCGAAGGAGATGGAGGAGCATGTTCTGCCGAACTTCGGCACCTATCGCGACAAGCTGGTGCTGCGCCCGCAGGAGATTTCCAACCATCCGGAGGTCATCCGTCGCCTCGGCATCATCGCGATCAACACGGCGCTGGAATTCGACATCTACGGCAACGTGAACTCGACCCACGTCAACGCCACCCACATGATGAACGGGATCGGCGGCTCGGGCGATTTCGCGCGCAATGCCTATCTCTCGATCTTCGTGACCAAATCGATCGCCAAGCACGGCCACATCTCGTC
>JAQVKV010000123.1 GCA_028694545.1 Zavarzinia sp.
CACCGCCGTCGCCAAGGGCACGGATGTGGACCAGCCGCGCAACCTGGCGAAATCGGTGACGGTCGAATAGGGCTCAGCTCAACCCCGCTCAGCTCAACCCCGCTCAGGCCAATACCGCTCAGGCCAATTCGAAGCGGATGTCCTGGGCGCCGTCCCACAGGGTCTTCTTGCCGAGTGCGACGAGGTTCTCGAGGCCGCCGGTGAGCGTCACGAAGTGGTTGCCGGCGAGCTGGCCCATCTTGCTGGCGAAATGGACGCCGCCATAGGCAAGCAGGATCTCGGTCTCGGAAATGCCGCCCGGATAGAGGACGATCTGGCCGGGCGCCGGATAGGACGTGTGATTCTCGTAGCCGACGCCGAAATCGAGGTCGCCCAGCGGCATCCACACGCCTTCGCCGCTCCAGCGCACATGGACGACCTTGCTGACGAAGGGCATGTGGCGGCGGAAGGCGGCGCAGGTCTTGGGCGCCAGTTCCTCTTCCAGCCTGGCGTCGAACGTATAGGGGCCCGCGATCACGCGCAGTTTGGTCATCGATGCTCTCCAATAGGGGCGCGGGGGCCGCGCCTTGTCCCCGCCGAGGCTATTACGGAATCGCCGAAACCCTAGCAGGCAGTTCCGGAAAGAGTTTTCGGCTTTTTCGAGGGATCGGCTCCGGGGCTTGAAAGATGGAGCCCCGTGCCCGATCTTGAAGCCTGCCCGTCATGACCGGAGTATCGCCGACATGGACATCTCTCTCGCTGCCTTCACCCCTTCGGTTTCGCTGCGAGAAGTTTCGTCCCATGCCCGCCTCCGTTTCCCTTGCCCGCCTGTCGTGGACCACGCCTGACGGCACCCCGCTTTTCACCGATCTTAGCCTGAATTTCGGGCTCGAACGGACCGGCCTCGTCGGGCGCAACGGGACCGGCAAGACGACCCTGCTGCGCCTGATCGCTGGTGCATTGTGCCCACGCGCGGGCAATGTTCGGGTCACGGGCACGATCGGCCTCCTGCGGCAGGACATTGATGCTGACACCGGGGACACGATCGCCGATCTCTTCGGGGTGGCGCCGGCGCTGGCCCTTTTGGCAAGGGCGGCGGCGGGCCGTGGTGATCCCGCCGCCCTGGCGGAAGCCGACTGGACCCTGCCGGCCCGGATCGAGGCGGCTTTGCGGCGTTGCGGTCTGCCGGTCGAACCCGATGCGCCGCTCGCCGCGCTGTCCGGCGGGCAGCGGACCCGGGCGGGACTGGCCGCGCTCATCTTCGCCGCGCCGGACTTCCTGCTGCTGGACGAGCCGACCAACAATCTGGACCGGGACGGTCGCGACGCGGTGATCGGGCTCCTGCGGGCGTGGCGTGGCGGCGCCATCGTGGCCAGCCATGATCGGGCCCTGCTCGAGGAAATGGATGCGATCGTCGAACTGACGACGCTGGGCGCCACCCGCCATGGCGGGCCATACAGCGCCTTCCGGGCCCGGAAGGCAGCAGTGCTGGAGGCCGCCCGTCGCGATCTCGCCGATGCTGAAAGGAACCACGCCGAAACCCGGCGCCGGGCCCAGCAGGCGGCCGAGCGCAAGGCACGCAAGGATGGCGCGGGCAAGCGGGCGCGGGCGAGGGGGGATCAACCCAAGATCCTGATGGACGCTGCCAAGGGGCGGTCCGAGGCCTCGGGCGGCGCCAACGCGCGTCTGCGGGAAGCGCGGGAGGACGAGGTCCGGGAAGCCCTGGCCCGTGCCCGCTGCCGGATCGAAGTGCTTCAACCCCTGAGTATGGATATCCCCCCGACGGGGCTGCCGGCGGGGCGGCTGGTGCTGCGCCTCGACGGGGTGACCGGCGGGCACGACCCGGCACATCCCGTCATCCGTGATGTCTCCCTGACCGTGACCGGGCCCGAGCGCATCGCGATCACCGGCCCGAACGGCAGCGGCAAGACCACCTTGCTGTCGCTGTGCCTGGGGCGGCTGGCACCGCTTTCGGGCACGGTCGAGCGGCGGGTGCCCTGCGCGTTGCTCGACCAGCACTTGGGCATGCTCGATCCGGCCCTGTCCCTGCGGCAGAATTTCCTGCGCCTCAACCCGGCGGTCGGCGAGAATCAGTGCCACGCGGCGCTGGCCCGCTTTCGCTTCCGGGCTAGGGATGCGCTGCGCATCGTGGGGGGCTTGAGTGGTGGCGAGAGGATGCGCGCCGGCCTCGCCTGCACCCTGGGGCGAGCCGATCCGCCGTCGCTGCTTGTGCTGGACGAGCCGACCAATCATCTCGATATCGACGGGCTGGAGGCGTTGGAAGCGGCGCTCTTCGCCTACGACGGCGCGCTCCTCGTGGTCAGCCACGACGAGATGTTCCTCGAAACGCTGGATCTCGACAGGCGCGTGGCGCTGGGTGCGGTATAAGGGGCGCCCCGTCCGACCCGAGGTGCGCACATGGACAAGGACATCACGCTGCGATCGGCCACGCCCGCCGATTACCAGGCCATGGCGACCCTGTTCCGGGAATCGGTCCACCGGGGGGCGGCGCGGGATTACGACGCGGAGCAGCGCGCGGCCTGGGCGCCGGTGGAAATGGATATGGCGGCCTTCGCCGCGCGTCAGGACCTGTGCCGGGTCTGGATCGCGGAGCGGGCAGGGGCGATGGCGGGTTTCGTCACCTCAAGGGACGACGGGCTGGTCGACATGCTCTTCGTCCATCCCGATCATCTTCGGCGTGGCGTCGGCCGCCGTCTCCTCGAGATCATCGAAACCGAGGCCCGGCGCGCGGGCCGCGCGGGCCTGTACGCCAACGTCAGCCTGACGGCCCGGTCGCTCTTCGAGGCTTGCGGTTTCCAGGTCATGGCGGACCAGGTGGTCGAGCTGCGGGGCCGGCGCTTCCGTAATTTCCATATGGTCCGGCGGCTCGATCGAGGCGCTGGGACAGTCGTCGACACCGAGCGCTAGGGGTTCCGGATTGCCGGCGCGCCAGCCATAGGCCAGGCGGTCGGGATGCCCGTATTCTCGGGCACGCCGGCGATCGCGTAGAGGCGTTCGCGTCCGGTCCTGCCGCCGACGGCGAAACAGCTCGGATCGTCCTGGTTCAGGGCGGAGTAGGCGAAGCAGATGACCGGCGTGCCCTGCGCGAAGATGCCGAAGTCGAGGCTCAGTTCCTCGATCCACCAGCGGCCGGAATATAGGCACTGGTGGACGAAATAGGCGGTCTGGCCGTCGGGCGCGTAATATTCCTTGAATTCGTCGCCGTTGAGAAAACGGCCATAGACCGTGCGGTCGCTGAACAGGTTCTGCAGGCGTTCCGCGTCCCGGATCACGTCGACATCCGCGCGCGCGCCTCCCGGCGTTGCCGCCGTGACGAGAAAAGCGAGGGCGAGACGACGCACCATGGATCCGGGCCTCCCTGAAGGTCACCGGTCTGATATGCGTCTTCCGAAGGGACATTGAAAGGGGCGGGGCTTTTATCCCCGGCGCGGGCGGCCTTAAGATGTGCCCTCAAACCGGGAGGCATTCATGGTCGCGCTGAAGGATTCGGCATTGTTCCGCGAGCGGAACTTCGTCGGTGGCGAATGGATCGGGGCCGACGACGGCGCCGTGATCGAGGTGAACAATCCGGCGACCCTGGAAATCCTGGGCACCGTGCCGCGCGCCGGCAAGGCCGAGACCGCTCGCGCCATCGCCGCCGCCGACATCGCCCTGCCGGCCTGGCGGCGCCGCACGGCGAAGGAGCGCGCGCAGGTGCTGCGCCGCTTCGCCGACCTCATGATGGCGAACCAGGACGATCTCGCCCTGCTCATGACCGCCGAACAGGGCAAGCCGCTGGCGGAAGCGAAGGGCGAAGTGGCCTATGCCGCCTCTTTCCTCGAATGGTTCGGGGAAGAGGCGAAGCGGATCTACGGCGAAACCATCCCGTCGCACGCGGCGGACAAGCGCATCATCGTCACGCGCGAGCCGGTCGGCGTCGTCGCCGCGATCACGCCGTGGAACTTCCCCTCGGCCATGATCACCCGGAAGATCGGGCCGGCGCTGGCGGCCGGCTGTACCGTCGTGGTGAAGCCCGCCAGCCAGACGCCGTTTTCCGCGCTGGCCCTTGCCGAACTGGGCTCGCGGGCCGGCCTGCCGCCGGGCGTGCTAAACGTCGTCACCGGTTCCGCCGGGGCGATCGGCGGCGAGCTGACCGCCAACCCCATCGTGCGCAAGCTGACCTTCACCGGCTCGACCGAGGTGGGCAAGGTGCTGATGGCGCAATGCGCCGCGACGGTGAAAAAGGTCAGCCTCGAACTCGGTGGCAATGCGCCTTTCATCGTCTTCGACGATGCGGATCTCGACGCCGCGGTCGAAGGCGCCATCGCCTCCAAATACCGCAACACGGGCCAGACCTGCGTCTGCGCCAACCGCCTTCTCGTGCAGGACGGGGTCTATGACGCCTTCGCCGAGAAGCTGGGGCGGGCCGTCGCCGGTCTCAAGGTCGGAAACGGCGTCGAGAGCGGGGTGACCCAGGGCCCGCTCATCGACATGAAGGCGGTGGCCAAGGTCGAACAGCACATCGCCGACGCGCTGGCGAAGGGGGCGAAGATCGCGACCGGCGGCAAGCGCCATGCCCTTGGCGGGTCCTTCTTCGAGCCGACGGTGCTGACCGGTGTCACGCCGCAGATGGCGGTCGCGCGCGAGGAAACCTTCGGCCCGCTCGCCCCCCTGTTCCGCTTCTCCGATGAGGAACAGGCGATCCGCATGGCGAACGACACGGAATTCGGCCTCGCCTCCTATTTCTATGCCCGCGACGTCGGCCGCATCTTCCGCGTCGCGGAGGCGCTGGAATACGGCATCGTCGGCATCAACTCCGGTCTGATCTCGACCGAGGTGGCGCCGTTCGGCGGCATGAAGGAGTCCGGGATCGGGCGCGAGGGCTCGTCCCATGGCATCGACGATTATGTCGAGATGAAATATCTCTGCCTCGCGGGGCTCGACCGGTGAACGCCGATTTCCCGGTTCTCGCCGGCGACACGCTGATCAATTGGCTGGTGGACGCCGGCGGCGTTGCCCGTGCGGACGGTTCCACCGGGCGCCTGCCCATGGTCACCCTCGGTCTTGCGGAGGCGGCCGAGGTGCAGGGCCGCGTGCTCGGCCTCGTCGAGGGACGGGGGGGAGCGGAATGGCTGGTGCTGATCGACGGGGTCGAACTCCATCACGTCCGGATCGCGGACATCAGCCGCGTCAGCCTGTCGGTCGAGGCTCTCCGCACCATGGCCGAGGCACCGGGCAAGGCGACCGTGCCGGGGCGGCTCGACCTCGTGCGGCGCGCGGCGGCGATCGCGGCGGCGGTGCAGGCGGAATTGGCCGCCCCCTTCTCGATCGATCTCGCTTTCGACCATTTTCCGGAAGATGGTGCCTCGCTCGGCGCGATCGATCTGGCGCTCGATGCGCTGGCGGAAGCCCTGCGGCGCATGACGGCGACGCCCCTTGGCACCGGGCATCTCAGTGTCCACATCAGGAGCGTGCAGGTCACCCTGGCCGGCACGGCGCCGGCGGGGATCACGCGTCAGGACAACAGGCTGATCGTTCGACTGCCCGATACGGGCGGGGCCGTTGGCTTCATTGACGGTGAAACTCTGTTCCGGGAACTTCAGGCGATTTTTTCATGACGACCCAGACCGTGAATCCGAACGTCCACCCCTATGACTACGACCTCTTCGTGATCGGTGCCGGCTCGGGCGGTGTCCGGGCGGCGCGGATCTCGGCGGGATATGGCGCGCGCGTCGGCATCGCCGAGGAATATCGCGTGGGCGGGACCTGTGTCATCCGCGGCTGTGTGCCGAAGAAGCTGATGGTCTATGCCGCCCATTACGGGGACGAGATCGAGGATGCGGCGGGCTATGGCTGGACCCTGCCGGGCCCGGCGCGCTTCGACTGGAAGACCCTCATTGCCGCCAAGGACCGCGAGATCGACCGGCTGAACGGTCTCTATCTCAAGGGGCTGGAAGGCGCGGGTGTCACGCTCGTCGAGGGGCGGGCCCGTTTCGTCGATGCCCATACGCTGGACATCGGCGGCCAGATCGTCACCGCGCAGACCATCCTGGTCGCGACGGGCGGCACGCCTTCCGTGCCCGGGATCCCGGGCGCCGAACTCGCCATCACCTCGAACGAGGTCTTCCACCTGGCAGAGATGCCGAAGCGCGTGGCGGTGATCGGGGCCGGCTTCATCGCCGTCGAATTCGCCGGGATCTTCTCGGGGCTAGGCGCAGAGACCACGATCGTGCACCGGGGCGGCATGCTGCTGCGCGGTTTCGACGTCGATCTCGCTAGCCGTCTCGCCGAGGAATATCGCGAGAAGGGCGTGCATCTGCGCTTCAACGCCCAGCCGACCGCGATCGAGCGGACGGACGATGGGCTGGCGCTGAGTCTCTCCGACGGAGAGACACTGGCGGTCGACGCGGTGATGTTCGCGACCGGGCGGGTGCCGAACACCAGGGGCCTCGGGCTCGAGGCGGCGGGGGTGGCAACCGGTCCCCGGGGCGAGATCAAGGTGGATCTCTATTCCCGTACCAACGTGCCGAACATTTATGCCGTCGGCGACGTCACCAACCGGCTGGCGCTGACCCCGGTCGCGATCAAGGAAGGGCACGCCTTCGCCGACACGCTTTATGGCGGCCGCCCCGCGCTCGCGGATCATACGGATGTGCCAGAGGCCGTATTCAGCCAGCCGCCCATCGGTACCGTCGGGCTCACGGAGGTCGAGGCCGCCGCCCGTTATGGCGAGGTCGATGTCTATGAATCCGGCTTCCGCCCGATGAAGCACACGCTGACCGGCCGGGCGACGCGGACCTACATGAAGCTGGTGGTGGAGCCCCGCTCGGACCGCGTGGTGG
>JAQVKV010000124.1 GCA_028694545.1 Zavarzinia sp.
ACGGGGAGCGGTTCCGAACGCGGCTGGGGCGGGTCTCTGGGGCGCCGTGGGCGCAGGCGATGGTTCCGGGGGTCCGCTTCGTTTTCCGAACATTGTTTTCTCCGTAAATCCTGAACATCGGTCTTCGAATCGCGGCCGGGGACAGGCCACCAGACCGGCCCCCGCCGTTTCGGGCGCAAGGCCCCCCTGTTTCAACCCCCGGCCCGACCCAGCCGCACCCCGCGTTCGAGATGCAGCATGGCCGCGACCGTCACCAGCGGTGCGATCAGATTGACGATCGGCACCACCATCAGCGCGGTCCCCAGCAGACCGGCGCTGAAGGCGAGCATCCGATTCGACCGGCGAAGACGGGCCGCCTCCGCCGCCGAAGCATGTCGCATGGCGACCTGCTCGAAATACTCGCGGCCCACAAGATAGCCGTTGAGAACCAGAAACACCAAGATATTGACGATCGGCAACAGCAAGCCGACCAGCTGCAGGGGCAGGGCCAGAATGTTCAGCACGACGGCGACGACGAGGAAGCGCAGGCCCGACGCCAGCCCCTCGGCGAAGCCGATGTCGCGTCCCGGGGGATCGCCCGGATAATCGCGTTTCGCCACCTTGGCCGCCGCCTCGTCGAGGAAGAGGGATTGCAGCGTCGTCATGATCACGGGAAAGAAAAAGGCGAGGCCGACCCCGGTCAGGATGCCGCCCAGCACGCGGATCACCTCGTCCAGCCAGCCCCAGCCGGTCGAGGGCGCGAAGCCGAGCGCCTGATAGGCGGCGACGATCAGCAGCACCGACAGCACGAGCCCGAGCCCGAGGACCCGCCACAGAATGGCGCGCAGCGGCGGCGACAGCGCGTCTTCCAGGCCTTTCAGATAGGCGGCGATCAAGGACATCGTGTGTTTTCCCTCCGATGGCGGCGAAACTGGACGGCCGTCCCGCCATCCTTATACTGCGCCCCGGCTTTTGAAGAGGACGAAGATGACTGCGGAATTCGACGTGCTGGGGATCGGCAATGCCATTGTCGACGTGCTCGCCCCCACGGACGACGCTTTCCTCGACCGGGAAGACCTGGTCAAGGGCTACATGACCCTGATCGACGCGGAACGGGCCGAAACCCTCTATGCCCGCATGCCGGCCGGCGTCGAGGCGTCGGGCGGTTCGGCCGCGAACACCATGGCGGGCCTTGCCTCGCTCGGTGGCAGGGCCGCTTTCGTCGGCCGGGTGCGCGACGACGCGTTGGGTCAGGTCTTCGCCCACGACATCCGGGCGATCGGCGTCGATTTCGCCACCCCGGTCGCCACCGAAGGCCCGGGCACCGCGCGCTGCCTCGTCATGGTGACGCCGGATGCCCAGCGCACCATGGCGACCTATCTCGGCGCTTGCGTCGGCCTCGGCCCGGACGATGTCGACCCCGTCAAGGTCGCCGCCGCTTCCATCACCTATCTCGAAGGCTATCTGTGGGACCCGGAAAACGGTAAGGCCGCCTTCCGCAAGGCGATTGCCTGCGCCCACGAGGCCGGCCGCCGCGTCGCCCTGTCCCTGTCGGACGCCTTTTGCGTTCACCGCTTCCGCCCCGAATTCATGGAACTGCTGAGCGACGGCGGCGTGGACATCCTCTTCGCCAATGAAACCGAGATTTCCGCCCTGTTCGAGACCGGCGATTTCGATACCGCGCTGCAGGCGACCCGCTGCCTCGGCATCACCGCGGCCCTGACCCGCAGCGAGAAGGGCTCGGTCATCGTCGGCGGCGACGAGGTCCATGTCCTCGACGCCAGCGCGCCCGAGAAGCTGGTGGATACCACCGGCGCCGGCGATCTCTTCGCCGCCGGCTTCCTCTTCGGCCTCACCCGCGACCTCGGCCTTGCCCGCTCGGCCCGTCTGGGCTCGCTCTGCGCCGCCGAGGTGATCGGCCATTACGGCCCCCGCCCGCAGGTCGGCCTCGCCGAGCACGTCAGCGGGAAATACTGAACCGCCCCGGCCTTACCCGCGTCGTCCCGGCTTTCGCCGGGATGACGAGGTGGGAGCAGGCGAGCGGCGATCCGTTTTTCTTGCGGATGCGATCGGTCTCGGCTATTGCTCCGGGGTCATTGGGGAGTAGCCGCCCGCGTTGTCAGCGGGGGATGCGTCAACAGACTTGGGCTTTCGGGCCCATGGCGTATCCGGCATATGCTTGGCGAGACCTTTGGCAGGTCCGCGTCCGTCCTTGCAGGGTCGGGCAATGCGGCTTGCCATCGGTTCTTCGCCCGACCCTGCGCCCGTGTACCCATGGAAGCCTTTCTCATTTCGACCGGGGTCGTCGCCATTGCCGAAATCGGCGACAAGACCCAATTGCTGGCAATCCTGCTGGCCACCCGGTTCCGCCGGCCCTGGCCGATCGTCGCCGGCATCTTCGCCGCGACCATCGCCAATCACCTGCTGGCAGCCAGCGTCGGCACCCTGATCGCCAACTGGCTGGGGGATGACGCCATGCGCTGGATCCTCGGCGTCGGCTTCGTCGCCATGGGGCTCTGGGCCCTCGTGCCCGACAAGGTGGACGAAGACGAAACCAGGGCGCGCGGTGGCATGGGCGCCTTCATGACCACCCTGATCGCCTTCTTCCTGGTCGAGATGGGGGACAAGACGCAGGTCGCGACCGTGGCCCTGGCAGCGCGTTTCGACGACCTGCTGCTGGTCACCATGGGCACCACCTTCGGCATGATGCTGGCCAATGTGCCCGCCGTTTTCCTGGGCGAGGTGGTGA
Organism: Zavarzinia sp.; assembly: GCA_028694545.1. Lineage (GTDB taxonomy): Bacteria > Pseudomonadota > Alphaproteobacteria > Zavarziniales > Zavarziniaceae > Zavarzinia. The sequence goes on from JAQVKV010000124.1 coordinate 2,729, forward strand.
CCCGGGTGGTGCCGCTCGGGGTCGTGCGGGCGGTCGCCGCCGCGATACTGATCGCGGTCGGCGCCTTTACCCTGATCTTCGGCATTCAGGCCGTATAGGCCTTCAACCGTTCGAGGCTGCGGCGATAGGGCCTGCAGCCGGCAAGCAGGATCGCCCCCGACAGCGGCAGGGCGATGCCGGCGATGAGGGCCAGGGAGTATCCCACCTTGGCCTCGTCCTGGAACACGAAGTCGGTGGCGAGGGCCACCGCCGTCGGCCCGAGGCCGAGCCCGATCAGATTGACGATGAAGAGATAGACGGCGGACGCCTGTCCCCGCATCTGGTTCGGCATGATCTCGGCGATCGCCGCTGGTGCCGCGCCGAAACACATGGTGTAGAAGATGACGGAGCCGATCGAGAGCGCCAGCGCCGTATTGCCGTCGCCGGCGAAGGGCATGGCGATGGAGAAGGGCACCCCCGCGAAGGCGGCGAGAATGCCGACCCGGATGCGCCCGTCGGCATGGCCGCGCGCCTTCAGCACGTCGCCCAGCCAGCCGCCGCCGATCACCCCGGCGACACCCGCCGTGAGCTGCACCACGCCGAAGGCAAGGCCGATCTCCGACGGCGTCCAGCCATGGACGCGGATGAAGAACGACGGCAGCCAGGTGGCGACGCCATAGCCGACGAGGGCGAGCAGGGCGAAGCCCACATTGTGGCAGAGCACGGCGGCGGCGTTCGAGCGGATATAACCGAAGACTTCGCGCACCGGCACATCCTCGGCCTTCAGGGAACCATCGGCCTGGCGTACCGCCTTGATGCCCCGACGCAAGGGTTCACGCACCGTATAGAGCAGCAAGGCGACGAGAACCCCGGGCATACCGACGGCGAAGAACACCACCTGCCAGGCGTAGACTTCGCCGACGATGGGCAGGGTCTGCATCTCGGCGCCGGAGACGAGGCCGATCACCAGACCGCCGAAGATATAGGCAAGGCCCGAACCGACGAAGATCCCCATGTTGTAGACACCCATGGCCGTGCCCATGCGGTGCGGCGGGAAATAATCCGCGACCAGGGAATAGGCCGCGGGCGACAGCGCCGCCTCGCCCACGCCGACACCGATGCGAGCGAGGAACAGGTGCCAGAACTTCCCGGCGAGGCCACAGGCCGCCGTGAAGATGCTCCACACCACGATGCCGATGGCGATGATGCCGCGCCGGCTGCGCTTGTCGACAAGCCGGCCGATGGGCAGGCCGAGGAAGGTGTAGAACAGCGCGAAGGCCATGCCGGCCAGCAGGCTCATCTCGGTATCGCTGATCGCGAGGTCCCGCTTGATGGGCCCGACCAGCAGATTGAGGATCTGGCGATCGATGAAGGAGATCGTATAGGCCAGCATCAGCACGCCGACCACATACCAGGCATAGGTCGGGGCGGGATAGGGGGTTTCGGGCGCGGCGACGCCGGATGACTCCGCGGGGGCCGACGCCTTGCGGGCGACGGACTCGGTGCGCAACGACATGTTTCCTCCACTTATTGTTATGTGACCATCGTCATTGCGAGTGGTTCGCGGCGATCCTAGCCGGCCCGAGGCGGGTTGTCCCGGCCCATGAAGCCGTGGCAGCCTTCCCCCTAACGGAAAGGAGACTGACATGAGCGGAATCCGTATGTTGTGCCGCCTCATCTGTCTGGGCATCTGCCTCGGCGCCGGGATCCTCGGCGCGACACGTGCCGAGGCCCGCGACAAGGCGATCCTCGTCCTCGACGCTTCGGGCAGCATGTGGGGGCAGGTCGACGGCAAGGCGAAATGGACGATCGCGAAGGACGCGGTCGACGCGCTGGTCGCCGGCTGGGACACCAACATCGACCTTGGCCTCACGCTCTATGGCCACCGCGCCAAGGGCGCCTGCGACGATATCGAGGACGTGATCCCGGTCGGCCCGGTCGATCCCGCGAAATTCCGCGCCGCCGTCGACAAGGTCTCGCCCAAGGGCAAGACGCCCATGACCGCCGCCGTGAAACGCGCGGCCGAAGCGCTCAAATATACCGAGGACGCGGCGACCGTGATCCTGGTCTCGGACGGGGAGGAGACCTGCGACCTCGACCCTTGTGCGATCGCGACCGAACTGGAGCAGAAAGGGGTCGCCTTCACCGCCCATGTCATCGGTTTCGACATCCGCGATCCGGCGGCCATCGAACAGTTGAAATGCATCGCCGAGAACACGGGCGGCACTTTCGTCGAGGCCCATGACGCCGCCAGCCTGAACGACGCCCTGGCTACGGTCGCCGCCGCCACGGCCACCCCCGCGCCACCCCCGGCGCCCGCGCCGGCACCGGCGGCCGAAGCCCCGCGCGGCCGGCCGACCTTCTCCGCCGTCTATGCCGAGGGCCAGCCGGCGGAAGATCCAGCCATGCAGTGGAAGCTCTATGCCGACGTGCCCGGGGCCGACCCCGCGACAGCGGAGCCCGGCCGCGTCCTCTATGGCGTCGGCAGCCCGACCATGACGCCGAACAAGGATCTGGAACCCGGGGATTATCTGGTGCGGGTCCGGCTTGGCGCCGTCACGGTGACGGAGCGCGTCACCCTGACCGGCCGGCCGCAATCGGTCGTGATCGATCTGAAGGCCGCCGTCATCACCGCGACTGCCCAGGCGATCGAAGGCGGCCCCATGCTGGAAAAGGATGTGGTCTGGGCGCTCTTCGCCGGCGACAAGAAGATCGCCGGCACCGTCGCGCCGACGGGTCGTTTCATCGTGCCGGAAGGCGAATACCGCCTGACGGTGAAGAAGGACGAGGCCCGGGGAGAGACACCGCTGTCGGTCAAGCCGGGCGACAAGCCCGAGGTGACCCTGATCCTCAATGCCGGCACGCTCGAAGGCGAAATGCGGCCGAGCGAGAGCGAACCCCCGGCGACGAAGGATGTCGCCTGGAAGATCTACCCGGCCGGCACGGACAAGCGCATCGCCTCTTCCTATTCGGGCAGCCCGTCCATCATGCTGCCCGCCGGCACCTATCGCGTTACCGCAAGCCAGGGCAATACCACCGGCGAGGCGACGATCGAGGTCAAGCCGGGCGAAACGACGAAAGTTTCGATCGTGCTCGGTGCTGGCGTGCTGAAGCCGACGGCGATCTTCGCGCCGGGCGTGCCCAAACCGACCAGGGACCTGTCCTGGCGGGTCTATCCAGCCGCGCTCGACCTCGAGGGCAAGCGCGGTGCGGCGGTCGCGAGCAGTTACGAGCTGACGCCGACCCTGAAGTTGCCCGCCGGCAAATATTACGTCGAGGTGCGCAGCGGCAAGGCCACCGTCGGCGCCGAGGTGGAGATCACCGCCGGGGCCGTGGCGGCGCCCGAGCTGAACCTGAACGCCGGCGCCATCCTCGGCTCGGCCACCATGGGCGGCGCGAAGCTGGCGAAGGGCCTGTCCTGGACCGTCTACACGCTGGTTGACGCAATGACCGGGCCCGAGCGGAGCCGGATCGAGAGCAGCTACGACGCGGAGCCGACATGGATTCTGCCAGCCGGGACATATGTGGTTACGGTGAAATCCGGCGGCAAGACGGTGGAGGCGGAAGTGACCGTCATTGCCGGCAAACCGGCACGGGTAACCCTGGCGCTGGACTGATACAAATATCGCCGTCCCGGCTTTCGTCGGGACGGCGCGAGAGTGGATGGCGGGGGCGCCTCAGCTCCCCGTCATCAGGCGCTGGGCGAGGCGGGCGACGTCGAGCAGGTCGACGAGGCGGGCGATATAATGGTCGCGCGGATTGAAGTCCAGCCCCTCGCCCGTCGAAAGCGCGTGCTCCATGCCGTCGATCAGGCGGTAGAGACGGCGCTGGTGCAGGCCGAGCGCGCGTTGCGCCGGATCGGTGACGACGCCCGAGAAGGCCGTGAGCACGGAAGCACCGAGCAGCAGGCCTCCGGTCACCCCGGCGGTCAGGGCCGGACCCGCCGTCGCCGGGAACCAGGAATTCCAGACCCCGCCGAGCGTGGCGCCCAAGGGAAAGCTGGCGACGGCGGACGCCTGCGCCAGCGCCCCAGCGAGCACGGGCCCGAGCGAGAGCAGGCCGGGCGTTACCTGCTTGAAGGCG
>JAQVKV010000125.1 GCA_028694545.1 Zavarzinia sp.
GGGATCAGGCGAAACGCTTGGCGGTCGCATCGCAAACCGCCGCCAGCTTCGCCTCGGTGTCCTTCGACAGCGCCTTTTCGGTCCGGATGGCCGCCAGGATGTCCGACTGCTTGGTGCGCAGTTCGTCCAGCAGCGCCTTCTCGAAGTCGCCGACCTTCGCGACCGGCAGCTTGTCGAGATAGCCCTTCACGCCCGAGAAGATCGAGCAGACCTGCTCTTCGACCGGCAGCGGCGAGAACTGGCCCTGCTTCAGCAGTTCCGTCAGGCGCGCGCCGCGGTTCAGCAGGCGCTGGGTCGAGGCGTCGAGGTCGGAACCGAACTGGGCGAAGGCCGCCATTTCGCGGTACTGCGCCAGTTCCAGCTTGATGCTGCCGGCAACCTGCTTCATCGCCTTGATCTGCGCCGCCGAACCCACGCGGGACACGGACAGGCCCACGTTGATGGCGGGGCGGATGCCCTGATAGAACAGGTTGGTTTCCAGGAAGATCTGGCCGTCGGTGATCGAGATCACGTTGGTCGGGATATAGGCCGAGACGTCACCCGCCTGGGTTTCGATGATCGGCAGCGCGGTCATGGAGCCGGCGCCCTTGACGTCCGACATCTTCGCGGCGCGTTCCAGCAGGCGGCTATGCAGGTAGAAGACGTCGCCCGGATAGGCTTCGCGGCCCGGCGGACGGCGCAGAAGGAGCGACATCTGACGGTAGGCGACGGCCTGCTTCGACAGATCGTCATAGACGATCAGGGCATGCATGCCGTTGTCGCGGAAGAATTCGCCCATGGTGCAGCCGGTATAGGGCGCCAGGAACTGCAGCGGCGCCGGCTCCGACGCCGTGGCGGCCACGACGATCGAATATTCCATCGCGCCGTTGTCTTCCAGCATCTTCACGATCTGGGCGACGGTCGAACGCTTCTGGCCGACGGCGACGTAGATGCAATAAAGCTTCTTCGACTCGTCGCCCTGGGCGTTGACGGGCTTCTGGTTGATGAAGGTGTCGATGGCGACGGCGGTCTTGCCGGTCTGGCGGTCACCGATGATCAGCTCGCGCTGACCGCGGCCGACGGGCACCAGGCTGTCGATCGCCTTCAGGCCGGTCTGCATCGGCTCGTGCACCGACTGGCGCGGAATGATGCCCGGGGCCTTCACTTCGACGCGCGAACGGGTGACGTCCACCAGCGGCCCCTTGCCGTCGATCGGATTGCCGAGACCATCGACCACGCGACCCAGCAGGCCCTTGCCCACGGGCACGTCCACGATGGTGCCAGTCCGCTTGACCGTGTCGCCTTCCTTGATGGCGCGGTCGTCGCCGAAGATCACGATACCGACATTGTCGGCCTCGAGGTTCAGGGCCATGCCCTTCACACCGCCGGGGAATTCGACCATTTCGCCGGCCTGGACACCGTCCAGACCATAGACGCGGGCGACACCGTCACCGACGGAAAGAACCTGACCGACCTCGGTGCTTTCGGCTTCGGCACCGAAATTGGCGATCTGGTCCTTGAGGACTGCGGAAATCTCAGCGGCCCGGAGGTCCATTATGCATTCCCCTTCATGGCGACCGCCAGGCGGTCGAGCTTGGTCTTGAGGCTGCCGTCGATCTGGCGCGAACCCACGCGCACGATCAGGCCGCCGAGGAGGCTTTGATCGACCTTGGCGTCGATCATGACCGTCTTGCCGACGAGGCGAGACAATTCGGTTTTGAGCTGTTCGGTCTGCCCGAAGCTGAGCGGCTCGGCCGAGACGACCTTGGCCGTCACTTCGCCGCGCGCCTTGGCCAGCAGATCCTTGAACGCGGACAGCGCCGCCGGCAGGGCGAAGAGACGCCCGTTGCGGCACAGCAGCTGCACGAAATTGGTGGCGAAGGGACCGACGCCGGCGCGGAACGTCAGGGCCTGCATGGCGCGGGCCTGCTCGTCGCGCTTGTGCAGGGGGCTCTTCAGGAAAGCGGCGAGATCGGCGGACTCGGTGATCATCGCGCCGATGGTGTCGAGGTCGGCGGCGACGGCGTCGATCACGCCGCGTTCCGCGCAAAGGTCGAACAGGGCGCCGGCATAGCGCGCGCCGATGTGTGCAACGAATGACGATGAGGTTGCCAAGACCCTTGCCCCCGGCAGCCGCCCCGCAGGGGCCACCTCTAAGCCGTTGAAATCACAAGACGAAGGAGGGCGCGAAAGACGCGCACACGAACCCCGCCCGCTGAAGCAGGCGTCTCGTACCACAGGCCTTGATGCGCCGCAACCGTAAGCGCCGCGTCAAAATGGTCTAAGACGCAATTTGCGGCACAAAAGTGACCGCCTCTTCGACCATGGTCTTAACCAAGACCCCTTTCACGCGGCACGCGAACCCAGAACCCCGAGCCGAAACGCCCCCGCCATTCCAAGGGAGGTCGCGACGTTTTTCAAGATGGAAGCGGCCGCCGCCGTTGCTTTCGCCGCCGATTCTCCTCCCGTTACAACGAAAGTCGGTAACGGACGTAATCATCCGCCGGCTGGAAGCGGTCGTAGAGCCGCCGCGCCCTCTCGTTGTCCGTCTCCGTATGCCAGTAGAGCTGGCAGGCCCCGAGGCGCCGGGCTTCCTGCTTCAGATCCTCGATCAGGGCGAAGCCCACGCCCCCACCCCGCACGCCGGGATCGACGAAGAGATCTTCCAGATAGACGATCGGTTCGACCGACCATGTCCTTGCATGGACGATGCAGACGGCGAAGCCCGCCACCACCCCCCCGACTTCGGCGAGTCGGGCGAAGACAGGCACCAGGGGATCGAGGATCCGGGCCCAGGTGGTGGCGGTCACGGTTTCCGGTACATTCGCCTTATAGAAGGCCGTGTAGCCGGCCCAGAGTTCGCGCCAGCGCGCCTCGTCCGCAGGCCGGGCTTCCCTGATCGTCACCATGGCGAATCGCCTCCTGATTTCCCGCGCTTCATCTTCTCCCGTTTCGTCTTCCCGGCGAAGGCCGGGACCTCGCGACGAGATGGCGCCCTCTCCGGGGAAAGGTCCCGGCCTTCGCCGGGACGACGAGTTGCCTTTCGGATTTCCTTCCCCCTCACATGAAATGATAAGGGTCGACGTCGACCTGCAGCCGCACACGCCCCGGGATCGCCTGGGCGTCGAGCCAGGGGCGCATCACCGCCTGCACGTTCAGCCGGCGTGGCGCCCGGACGAGAAGACGGACCCGCCAGCGCCCGCGCAGCAGGCTCATGGGCGCCGGCGCCGGGCCCAGCACGTCGAAGCCTTCGATGTCGCGGGGCGCGGTCCGGGCCAGGGCACGCCCCACCGTCATCACCTCGGCCTGGTCCGGACCGGACAGGATGAGCGCCACCAGCCGGCCATAGGGCGGCAGCCCGTGGCGCTTGCGCGCCGCCTGTTCCGCCGCGACGAAACCGTCGCGGTCGTGCCGCGCGATCGCGCGGATGACGCCGGCTTCCGGGTCGAAACTCTGCAGCAGGGCCCGGCCCGGCCGCTCGCCCCGCCCGGCGCGGCCGACCACCTGGGTGGTGAGCTGGAAGATCCGCTCGCCCGCGCGAAGATCGCCGCCGTCGAGACCGAGATCAGCATCCACGACCCCGACCAGCGTAAGCCAGGGGAAATGGTGCCCCTTGGCGACGATCTGGGTGCCGATCACCACATCCACCTCGCGCGCGGCGATCGCATCGAAGGCGGCGGCGAGCGCCAGCGGTCCGCCCAGCGTGTCGGAGGCCAGCACGAGGCGACGCGCCTGGGGCAGGACATTCGCCACCTCTTCCTCGATCCGCTCGACCCCCGGCCCGCAGGGCACGAGGCTGTCTTCCTCGCCACATTCGGGGCAGGCGCGGGGCGTCGGCATCATGTGGCCGCAATGGTGGCACACGAGGTGGCGGCGGTTGCGATGCTCCACCAGCCAGGCGGAGCAATTGGGGCATTCGATGCGATGGCCGCAGTGCCGGCACAGGGTAAGAGGGGCATAGCCGCGCCGGTTCAGGAACAGCAGGCTCTGTTCGCCCCGCGCCATGGTTTCGGCCATCGCCCTCGTCAGCACGGGGGAGAGGAAATTCCCCCGCTCCGGCGGGTGCTGACGCATGTCGATCACCGTGACGTCGGGCAGCGTGGCGCCGCCATGACGCTCCGGCAGCACGAGGCGGCGATAGCGCCCGGCCTCGACATTGGCCAGCGTCTCGAGGCTCGGCGTCGCGCTGGCCAGCACGATGGGGCAATGCTCGATCGTGGCGCGCACCACCGCCATGTCGCGGCCGTGATAGGCGACGCCATCATCCTGCTTGAAGCCCTGGTCGTGCTCCTCGTCGACGACGATGAGGCCAAGGGCGCGATAAGGCAGGAACAGGGCCGATCGCGCCCCGACGACAAGGGGGATCGAGCCATCGGCCACGACACGCCACACCCGCTTGCGGGCCCGGGGCGTCAGGTCCGAATGCCAGACCGCCGGCGCCGTGCCGAAACGCCCGGCGAAACGTTCCATCACCCCGGCAGTCAGGGCGATTTCCGGCAGCAGCACCATGACCTGCAGGCCAAGGCGCAGCGCGGCCGCGATCGCCTCCATATAGGTTTCGGTCTTGCCGGACCCGGTGACGCCATCGAGCAGGAAGGCGCCATAGGCGCGCGCCCGCACCGCCGCCGCCATCGCATCCGCCGCCGCCGCCTGATCGGACGAAAGCGCCGGCAGGGCGAAATCCGGATCCGGGCGCTTGCCGGCTTCCGCCGCCATCATGATCTCGACCGGCTCCAGCGCGCCGCCGTCGACGAGGCCGCGCAGCACGCCGGCGGAAACCCCGGTCGCCGCCTGGATCGCCGACGCCGTCGCCGGCCCTGACTCGGCCAGATGGTCCAGCACCTTCCGCCTTGCCGGGGTCATGCGCTCGGGCGGGCGGCCGGTCTGGCGATAGCCGGTGGAAGCGGCCGGTGCGTCATTGTTGGCGGCGGTGATGAAATGGCGCAGCACCATGCCCGGCGCATTCATCGTGTAGGCCGCCATCCAGTCGAGGAAACGGCGCGCCTTCTCGCCCATCGCCGGCCAGTCATGAATGGCGGCGATCGGGCGCAGCTTCGGCGCCGGCACCACGCCCTCGCCCTCGCCGTCCCAGACAACGCCGGTCACCCGGCGCGGGCCGAGCGGCACCTCGACGAAACTGCCCGGCGCCGGTGCGGCCCCAGGCGAAGGGGCATAGTCGAGCGGCCCCGGAAAGGGTGCGGCGACGAGAACGGGAATGCGGGACGGCGGCTTCATGGTCTATGATGAGAGACAGCTGCCGGGGCTGGGCGCAGGTGTTGATTCGACAAGCGTCGATTCGGTGAATCGCTCTGTCCGCCCGGGCGCATGATCGTCTTTTCCAGCGGATACCCAATCCATGAAGTTCTTCATCGACACCGCCGACATCGCCGAGATCCGGGACCTCGCCGCCACCGGCATGGTCGACGGCGTCACCACCAATCCGAGCCTGGTCGCCAAGACCGGCCGTAATTTCCTCGAGGCGATCGCCGAGATCTGCGAGGTCGTCCCCGGCCCGGTTTCCGCCGAGGTGACCGCCACCGATTTCGCGACCATGCTGACCGAAGGTCGCAAGCTTGCCAAGATCGCGTCCAACATCGCGGTGAAAGTGCCGCTGACCTGGGACGGGCTGAAGGCCTGCAAGGCCCTGTCTGACGACGGCATCATGGTCAATGTGACCCTGTGCTTCTCGCCGAGCCAGGCATTGCTGGCCGCCAAGGCAGGGGCCTCCTTCATCTCGCCCTTCGTCGGCCGGCTGGACGACATCTCGATCGACGGCATGGACCTGATCGCCGAGATCCGCCAGATCTACGACAATTACGAGACGCTCGCGACCGAGATCCTGGTCGCCTCGATCCGTCATCCCCGCCATGTGGTCGATTCGGCCAAGATGGGCGCCGACGTCGCGACCCTGCCGCCCAACGTTCTGCGCGCGCTGGCCAATCACCCCCTGACCGACAAGGGCCTGGACGCCTTCCTGAAGGATTGGGCGAAGACCGGCCAGTCCATCCTCTGACGGGGAAAGACCACGTGGCCTCGACCGAGAAACCCGAAAACGCTTCAGGGACGGGCCCGGCGGCCGAAAAGCCGCCGGCGCCGAGGAAGCGCCTGACCTCGGCCGAGGTCCGGGACTATCTGATGACGCATCCGAGCTTTCTCGCCCGGCATCCGGACGTCCTCGAAAGCCAGAGCCTGCCGCCCCGCAGCGACGCCGACGGCGAGAAGGTGGTGGATTTCCAGCGCGCCCTTGTCGACCGGCTGCGCCGTGACAACGATCGCCTGCGCCATTTCCAGGCCGAAGTGATCACGGCCGCCCGCGCCAATGTCTCGGCACAGACCCTCGTGCATGAGGCTGTCCTTCTCCTCATGGAATCGGAAAGCTTCGAGCAGCTGATTCATGTGCTGACCCAGGATCTCGCCGCCGCCCTTGGTATCGACGTCGTCACCCTCTGCCTCGAATCGGCGGAGGATTGGGCTGACCGCCCGGCGGTGCAGAACCTGCATCTGGTGGCGCCCGGCACCATCGACGCGGCGATGGGCGAGGGCGTTTCCATCCGCCTCTGCGCCGGCGCCGTGGACGACGGCACCATCTTCGGCCCCGCCGCCGGCCTTGTGCGCAGCCAGGCGCTGGCGCGGCTCGACCTCGGCGAGGGCGGACCGGCCGGCCTGCTGGCGCTGGGCAGCCGCGACGAGGAAAATACGAGGAAGGCCAGGGCGGCGAATTGTTCGGCTTCCTCGCCCTCGCGACCGAGCGGATGATCCAG
>JAQVKV010000126.1 GCA_028694545.1 Zavarzinia sp.
GAAGTTGGTCCAGCGCGTGGCGCCCAGGCCCCGATCCTGGCGGGCGCGCTCGACATGTTCGGCGAAGCGTTCGTCGAGAACCTCGTTGGCGACGATTTCCTCGGCCAGCTTGAACGCCGCATAGGACGCCATGTTGGCCCCCTGACCGAGCACCGGATCGACGACCGCCTGGACATCGCCGAGGGCGATCGCCAGCTTGCCGCTGTCGAGCCGGACATAGGCGTTCCGCACCGTCGGGGTCACGCCGCCCTGAAGGATGTCGAGCGGGCTGTTCGCGAGATCGAATTCCTCCTCGTCGATGCGTTCCGCGCAGGTCGGGTAATGCTTGCGAAGCTTCCCGAGCAGCAGGTCGAGGAAGGCCCGGGGGTTGTCGTCGTATTTGGCCTTGGCAAGGATCTCGAGATCGCCGCCGATGTGGTTCTCGATGACCAGCGCCGAGACCATGCCGTTGAACGACAGGGTCGGGATTTCGATCATCTCGCCGGCGCCCGGCGAGAAATACATGGTGACGGCCCGGGTCTCGGTTTCCGCGATGCCCTTGAACAGGCCGACGCAGAGGGCGCGCTGGGGCTGGGTGAAGGGGGAATGCGCCGGTTGGTGCTGGAACATCTGGCCGAACGGCCCCTTGCCGGTGCAGACGACCAGCAGGTCGTATTTCTCGCTCAGGCCGGCGATGTCGTCGTGACGGATCTGCGTGACGCGGAGGTCGCCGCCACGCCGCACGTATTCTTCCATGAGCTTCGGCTGGTAGATCCGGTAGTCGACCGCGCGGCTGGGCTCCTCGAGCGCTCCGAAGAACTTCAGGGGTTCGGGCGTGCCGACGTAGTAATAGTGGCCGAAATAGCCGTATTTGTCGGAAGGCCAGAAATTCACGCCGAGTTCGTCTTCCCGTCGTACGGTGACGGAATGATGGGCGACGGTGTTGAGCAGGCGCATGCCCCGGTAGTCCTCGACCGGACGGTCCGTGTAGATCGTCGTCTCCACGCCATGCTTCTGCAGGTAAAGCGCAAGGTGGAGGCCGGCCGTCCCGGCGCCGATGATCCCGATACGCTTGCTGGTCATATTTTTTCCCCCCTGTCCGGAGCCATTCGTTGCGATTAATTTACCGAATGGCTATTCAATCGGAACCGCCTCATATAGATTATTATATATTCCATTAGGGAATAGATGGGATGGATGGCCTGCAGGTTCTGAAAGCATTCGTCCGAGCGCTCGAGATGGGCAGCTTTTCCGCCGTCGGCCGCGAACTGGGAACGTCCCAGTCTACCGTCAGCAAGCAGATCGCCACATTGGAGGAAAGCCTCGGCGTCCAGCTTTTCGCGCGGACAACGCGGCGCCTGAACCCGACCGCGGAAGCACTGGAGCTTCATGAGCATGTTCGCCAGCTCCTCGACGCCATCGATACGATCCGGGCGGGGGCGCCGAGGCCCGACGCCGTGCCCCGGGGGCCGTTGAGGCTGACGGCGCCGACCAGTCTGGGGCGGGCGCTGATCGTTCCCCATGTTCCCGAATTCCTCCGGCGATACCCGGAGGTGACGCTCGACATCGTCCTGACCGACCGGGTGACCGATCTGGTGGAGGAGGGGTTCGAACTGGCGATTCGCGCGGGCAATCTGCCGTCGAGCACGATGATCGCCCGTTCCCTCGGCTTGATCGAGCTGACCCTGGTGGGGGCGCCGGCCCTGTTCGAGGGCAGGCGGGCGCCCGAGACGCCCGTCGACCTGGCGGACTGGAATTGCCTGATCTACACGGGCCTCAAGACGCCCGGGCGGTGGGAATTCGAGTCGGAGCACGGCCGCCAGGTCGCGGACGTGCAGGGGGGCATGCGGAGCAATGACCTGGACGCGATTTTCGATCTTTGCCTGAACGGCGTCGGGATCGCGGCGCTGCCCGACTGGATGGTGTCCGGGCCGGTCAAATCCGGCCGCCTGCGCCCCATTCTGGGCGACTATTATCTGATCCCCCTGCCGGTCAACATCGTCTATCCGCAGACCCGTTTCCTGACCCTGCGCGCGCGTTGCTTCATCGATTTCATCATCGACGCCCTGCGGCCCGGCGGGGCGAGAATCCCCTGAGCGCGACACCGGCGCCGGCGGGCGCCGGTGTCGATCCGGGTTACAGAACCACGGTGACGGTCTTTGTCTCGGTATAGGCGTCGAGCGCGGCGGCGCCATTCTCGCGGCCGGCACCCGAAAGCTTGACCCCGCCCCAGGGCAGCCGGGCGTCGATCGCGGCCCAGCCGTTGATCCAGACGGAGCCCGCACGAAGGCCGGCCGCCATCCGATGGCTGCGCGCCACGTCGGACGTCCAGACGACCGCCGCGAGGCCATAGGTCGAATCATTGGCGATGCGCAGGGCGTCTTCCTCGTCGTCGAAGGGAATGATGATGCCGACGGGGCCGAAGATTTCCTCCTGTGCGATCCGCATGTCGTTGCTGCCCCTGAAGAGGGTCGGGCGAACGAAGAAGCCGTGGCTGTCGTCCACCGTACCGCCGGCCAGCAGTTCGGCATTCTCGCCTCGGGCGATGTCGATGTAGCCGGCGACCCTGTCGAACTGCGCCTTGCTCGCGAGCGCCCCCATCTGGGTTTCGGGGTCGAGCGGATCACCCAGCCGTACCGAGCCGGCGGCCGCGGCCATCGCGCTGCTGACCTGGTCGACGATCGAGCGGTGGACCAGGATGCGCGAGCCCGCGGCGCAGACCTCGCCCTGGTTGAAGAAGATGCCCATGGCGAGGCCGCGCACGGCAGCGTCGACGTCCGCGTCCGGAAACACGATCTGCGGTGATTTCCCGCCGAGTTCCAGCGACAGGCGCTTGAAGGTATCGGCGGCGCTGCGGCCGATGGCGCGCCCGGCTTCCGGTCCCCCGGTGAAGGTGATCTTGGCGACCATCGGATGGCGGACCAGCGCGGCGCCGGCGGTCTCGCCCCGGCCGGTAACGACATTGATCACGCCGTCGGGGAAGCCCGCTTCCCTGGCCAGCGCCGCGAGATGCAGGGCGGAAAGCGGCGTCTCCTCGGCCGGCTTGAGGACGATGGTGCAGCCGACCGCGAGGGCCGGCGCCAGCTTCCACATGGTGATCATGAAGGGCGTGTTCCAGGGCACGATCGCGCCGACCACGCCCACGGGCTCGCGCCGCGTATAGGAATGGGTGGGGCGGCCGAAATAGCCGCCGGTCGGAATGGTCGTGCCCGTCACCTTGTCGGCCCAGCCGGCGAAATAGCGCAGCGTGTCGATGGCGTTCGGCAGGTCGAGGATCTGCGTCTCGACGAAGGGGCGGCCGATGCTGATCGAATCCATCTTGCCGATCAGTTCCTTGTCGCGTTCGATCAGATCGGCGAGGCGCAGGATGAGGCGGCCGCGCTCGGCGCCCGAAAGGGTGCTCCAGGCCCCGGTCAATTGAGCCGCGGCGGCCCGGACGGCGCTGTCGACATCGGCATCGGTCGAGTCCGGAACGGAGGCGAAGGTCGTCTTCCGGGCCGGATTGATGACGTCGATCCGCTGCGTGCCCGTGGACGGCAGGGCGCGACCGTCGATGAAATTGTCGAAGGCGCGCGACGGATTGGACCGTTGCGCCAATTCCTGATGGAAGGCGGCATATGCGCCATCGAGAAGATTGCTCATTGTTTCCCCCGCTGTGCCGAAGCGTGATTTTCTCGGGTCGTTCTGTGGGCTGTCGACTGGGGGAGGCCGCGACGATATTGCCGGATCGCCCGCCAGTTGGGGGACTTTATGAAAAACCGGTCGGCCGGTCAAATAAATAGGCCCCGAGCGGCGGAGAGGGGGGCCGGGGTCGGAGGGCAGGAAAGGGAGGGCGAGATGCGGTTTTGAATTTATCCACTTTTAAATGACCGGGCGATCGGTTAATAAATAAGCATAGAGATGCAGGCTCTGGAGGACGGCGCGTAGGGAAATGGGCGCGCTGCCGATCCGGACCGCGGCCAAAGAGGCGAACGGGAGGATTCTATGTTGACGAAGACGCGCCTTGCGCCGTCCGACGGGACGGGGCTGCATCCGATTGAAAATGCCAGCCGGGACGAAATCGAGGCGCTGCAACTGAAGCGGCTGCGCTGGTCGGTCGCGCATGCCTACAGCAATGTACCACATTACCGCCAGGCTTTCGATGCGGCCGGCGTGCACCCTGAAGACCTGAAGTGTCTGGCCGATCTGGCGAAATTTCCTTTCGCGACCAAGGAGACCTATCGCCAGAACTACCCCTTCGGCCTGTTTGCCGTGCCGCGCGAACAGATCGTCCGTGTCCATGCCTCGAGCGGCACGACCGGTCGGCCGACGGTCGTCGGCTATACCGCGGGCGATATCGCCATCTGGGCCGATTGTGTCGCCCGCTCGATCTACGCCGGGGGTGGCCGTCCGGGCGATATCGTGCATATCGCCTATGGTTACGGCCTCTTCACCGGGGGCATGGGGGCGCATTACGGCGCCGAGCGGCTGGGATGTACCGTGGTGCCGATGTCCGGCGGCCAGACCGAGAAGCAGATCCAGCTCATCGACGATTTCCGGCCGGATGTCATCATGGTCACGCCCAGCTACATGCTGGCGCTGATCGAGGAGATGAAGCGCCACGGCAAGGATCCCCGCGAGACCAGCATCCGCATCGGCATCTTCGGCGCCGAACCCTGGACCGAGGAAATGCGTGTCCAGCTCCAGGCCGAAGCCGGCCTCGACGCCGTCGACATCTATGGCCTGTCCGAGATCATCGGCCCCGGCGTCGGCAACGAATGCGTCGAGACCAAGGACGGCATCCACATCTGGGAAGACCATTTCTATCCCGAGATCATCGATCCGGCGACCGGGGCCCTGTTGCCGGACGGGGAAATGGGCGAACTCGTGCTCACGTCGCTGACGAAGGAGGGCATGCCGACCGTCCGTTACCGGACGAAGGACCTCACCCGTCTGCTGCCCGGCACGGCGCGTTCGATGCGCCGGATCGAGAAGATCCTCGGCCGTTCCGACGACATGATGATCATACGGGGGGTCAACGTCTTCCCGTCGCAGATCGAGGAAATCCTGCTCGCCCATCCGCAACTGGCGCCGCACTACCAGATCGTCCTGACCAAGCGGGGGCCGCTCGACGACATGACGGTCCTCGTCGAACCGCGGGACGGCGCCATCGGCGCCATCGCCGGTGCCGTGTCGACTTTCCGGCATGCGGTGAAGACCTACGTCGGCATTTCGGTCGGGGTCGACGTCAAGGCCTGTGGCGAGATCGAACGCTCCATCGGCAAGGCGAAGCGCGTCGTCGATCTGCGTCGGTGAGGGAACTTGCGCCACCACTTCCATGGTGGCGCAGGCCCGCGCACGAACGATGAGGGATGGCGCGCGTCCCGGGGAAGAAATCAGGGTAGGGAGCGGAGCATGGGGTTGCGGCATCTCTGGGCGGCATTGGTCTTGTCCGCCACCGCTCTCCAGTCGGCATCGGCGGCGAGCTGGGTGGACGAATGGCGGGCGCTGGCGGCGAAGACCGGCTTCGAGGGGCACAAGCGCTTCGCGGAAATGCTGGCGGACCCGAAGGCGATCGCCCTGGCCGAGGATTGGGAGGCGTTCAGGGGATATTCCGCGCGCAGTCTCGTGGCCGCTGCCAATCTGCCGCCCGAGCTGAAGCCGGGCCTCGAGATCACGCGCGAGACCGCAGGGCAGTATCCCTGGCTCGAGGACTATCTGCCCGGCCCGAGCTACGATCGCCTCATGTCCGCCGACTGGTTCCGGTGGAAGAAGATCCGCATCGTTCCCACCACCCCCTACACCATGTCGCGCGCCCGGCTCGAGGCGACGAAGACGGCGGGCCCCTTCTCCATCAGCCCCAAGGGCGAGCTGCTCGACGCCAAGGGGAAGTTCGCCCTGCTGATCGAGGCGGGCCCGCCCTACATGAAGCCGACCAATGGTCTCGAGCTTTATTGGGCCTTTCTCTCGCGCGGTGTCGGCAACGACAATGCCGCGCTCAAGCCCATGCACCTCGTCTCCTGCCTGCCCGACAACAGCGTGGAGCGACGCTACGAGATGCAGCTCTGGTGGCAGAAGATGCACGGCCGCGTCGATGTCGAGCCAATCGGCGATGTCCGGGGCGAGGACGACACGGTCGAGGCGGGGTCCATCGTCTTTCTCGCGCCTCGCGACATCAAGGGCCTGGCCGCCACGCGCCGGCGCTTCGCCTCCGCCGACAAGCCCGACGACTTCCGGGGTTACGTCCCGACGATGCGGCGGACGCGCATCCTCGGCGGCTCCGACACCCAGGACCCCATGACCCCGGGCATCGAGGCGACATGGGACGAGTGGCGCCAGTCCTGGCTGAAACCCGATCCGCGCAAGTTCGACTTCAAGATCGTCGGCGAGGGGTTCATCCTCGCCCAGCCCGAGGTCGGCCATGCCTACGACCCCGCGCATTACGAGGGGAACGAATGCGAGATCGACGTGATCGATCTCGAACTGCGCCCCGTCTGGTATCTTGATGTGACCGACAAGACCGGCAATTACGTCTATGGCCGGCGCCGTCTCTACATCGACAAGGAATTTCACTACGCCCAGTACCAGGAAATGTACGACCAGCGCGGCAATCTGTGGCGGGTACTCGACGATGCCCTGGACTTCAGCCCGGATACGGGGCTGTGGATGGCGCGCAACTATGTGCTCTGGAACGTCGTCGGCCGGCGCTACAACCGCATCACCATGACCGCCGACTGGTCGATCCTGGATCAGGATATGGCCCGAGATCG
>JAQVKV010000127.1 GCA_028694545.1 Zavarzinia sp.
GATCCGGCCGCATTTCGGGCACTATTCTGGCATTTTCTGCCGGGCGTGGGTCGTCCCGATTCCCGGCAAGACGTGAGGGCGCATGAGCGAGGCCTGGACTTTCCTGAAACAACTCTGGGCCCTGGTTCTGCCCTATTACAGGTCGCGCGGCGGGAAATGGGCACTCGCCTTCTTTGCCTTCCTCGTCGGTCTCAGCTTCGTGATCGTCGAGATCAACGTCCGCTACAGCTACTGGAACAACCGTTTCTTCACGGCCCTGCAGGAAAAGAACGTCGATTCCTTCTGGGCGGAAGTTCTGGTGTTCGCGCAGATCGCCGCGGCCTTCATTGCCGTCGCCGTCCTGCGCTACGTGTTGCAGCAGGTGTTCGAGATCCGGTGGCGGACGTGGCTCACCAATCACTTCATCGAGCGTTGGACCGCCGCGGATGCCTTCTACAAGATGCAGATGACGCATCGGGGTACCGACAACCCGGACCAGCGGATTTCCGAGGACCTGAATTCCTTCGTCAGCCTGACCCTTGGCCTTGCGCTCAGCTTTATCAGCAACGCCGCGACGCTCGCCTCCTTTACCTTCGTGCTCTGGAGCCTGTCCGCCCCGATCGAGACCTTCACGATCGCCGGCACCGAGGTCACCATTCCGGGCATTCTGTTCTGGGCGGCCCTGATCTATTCCGTCTTCATCACCTGGGTGAGCCATCTCGTCGGCCGGCCCCTGGTGGGACTGAATTTCAACCGCGAACGGCGTGAGGCGGACTTCCGTTTCGGTCTTGTCCGCATGCGCGAGAATGCCGAGGCCATTGCCCTCTACGGCGGTGCTGATGTCGAGCGGGACCGTCTGGAATCCCGCTTCGAACAGGTGCGCCGCAACTTCATGGATATCGTCCACCGCCAGAAGATCCTTGTCGGCGTGCAATCCTTTTTCGACCAGGCCGTGGTCCTTCTGCCGACCCTGCTCGTCGCGCCGATCTACTTCACCGGCAAGGTGCCCTTCGGGCAGATCACGCAGACAGGTGTTGCCTTCGGTCAGGTGCAGGGGGCTTTCTCGTGGTTCGCCAACCTCTACACGACGCTCGCGCAGTGGGTCGCCGTGGTGCAGCGTCTGACGGGCTTCATTGCCGTCCTCGAAGAAGCCGAGAGGGCGAAGAGCGCCGCAGCCCGCCATGTCGGCGAAGGCCGGGACTGGGTGGTTGAGGATCTGACCATCGCGTTGCCGGACGGCCGGGTGCTGACGAATACCAGCCTGACCTTCAAGGCGGGGGAACACGTGCTGGTCACCGGGCCGTCGGGCACGGGCAAATCGACCCTGTTCCGCATCCTGGCGGACATCTGGCCCTATGCGGAAGGACGGATCACCCTGCCGGCGGATGGTGAGGATACCTTGTTCCTGCCGCAGAAGCCCTATGTCCCGGTCGGCACGTTGCGGGCCGCCGTGACCTATCCGCTGGCTGAAGGCGCGATCGCCGACGAGGTGCTGAAGTCGGCGCTTGCGGATGTCGGCCTGCCCGATCTCGTCGATCGACTGGACGAGGAAGCGCATTGGCAGATGCGCCTGTCGGGTGGGGAATTGCAGCGTCTCGCCATTGCCCGCGCCCTGGTGCGCAAGCCCCGCTGGCTGTTCCTCGACGAAGCGACCTCGGCCATGGACGAGGCGATGGAGCATGGCCTCTACGACCTGATCCGCAAGCGCCTGCCCGGGACCACCCTGGTTTCGATCGGTCATCGCAGCAGCCTGAAGGCGTTCCACGACCGGGAACTTGCCTTCGCGGGGGCCTGAGGCTGGTCTCAGAACCCCCGGCTGGCGGCGAGATCGGCGAATTCGACCATGTCGGGGTTGCGCCAGTAGCGGACCTTGGCGATCTCGTCCCGGATCACGGCGGCGTAATTGGCGCAGAGCCGGCGCGCCGTCTCCGACAGGGGGCCGGGTTCGGCCAGCCGGGCGGCGAAGATGACCTGGGTGTGGCGGCTCGTCGGCTGCAGGATGGGGCTGATGGTGCTGCCGATGATTTCGGCCAGCCGCTCGATGCGTTCGAGGTGCTGGAAGCGTTCCAGCGGACTCTCCTCCGCGTCTTCGAGCCGGGTCGCCCGGTGGACGGCGTATTCGATATCGGCCACAAGCTGGTCGCGCCAGCGGTTCAGGGCCTGGATGGGCAGGCCCGTGGGACGCAGAACGTGGCGCAGCCGGATCAGTAGGCCGACGACATGGCGCACGTCGTGGATGTCGCTCGTGTAGTTCGCGCGGCTGACCACGGCGGCGGCGAAGCGCCGTCCGCTGCGGGCAAGGGGGCCATGCACAAGATGGTTCATCAGGTCGTTGGCGAGGCCGAGCAGCATGGGCTGGACGGTGGCCGCGTCGAACAGGCCGGCATGACGGCAGGCGGCGATCATCTCGTCGGTCCGGTTCATCAGATTGCCCAGATGGTCGCGGTTGTCATCGTCGATGACGATGGGCGCCTCTTCTTTCCGTGTTTCCGGTATCAGGCGTGAAAGCCAGAAGGCGAAGCCGTGCAACGTTTCGCCAAGGCGGGCGACGAGCGCCTCGGCAACACGCGGTGTGTTGCCCGCGTTACGCTCGGCGATATAGGTGGCCAGGACATCATAGACCTCGCGCCGGTTCAGGAGGGCGATGGGCAGGGCTTCGGCGCTGTCGGCCGGCAGGCCGGCGGTGGCGAGGGCATGGCGCAGCGCGATCGTCGCCTCGACCAAGGCGGTGCCGGCTTCCTGCGGATCGGCGTGGGGCGGTGTCGCCCGCAGGATGGCGGCGGTCGCCGGCGCCAGCACGGGCCATGCGCTCAGGATCGCGATGAGGTCGGCGAGCTGGCCGGGGCCGATCGGCGTCATGAAACGGGTCCGGTCGGCGTTCAACCGGTCGCGCAGACCATTCGCCAGGGTGCAGAACGCCTCGGCATGATGATGTTCGCGCAGGATCTGGCCGAGCCGGGTGATGGTGAGAAGGCGCAGCTCTTCGCGCATGTCCCGGGCTTCCGGCAGTTCGATCGCCTCGTCCACAAGACGGTCGACACACAGCCGCTCGAGCAACTGGGTCGCCTCGGCCACTTTTTCCGGAAAGATGGTTCGCGCGAGGGTGGCCCAGATGGCGCCGATGTCGGTCCTGCGAAAGAGGAGGGGAGCGCGCAGCGGCGGTTCCACGAATTCGGGATCGTCGGCCAGATGCGAATGCAGGAGACTGGTGAAGAGGCGGCGGGCGCGCTGGGGGCGAAGGGTGTTCAGTCGGTCGACCAGAACGGTACGGATGGGGGCCACGCGGTCTTCATCCGGTCCCCCGGCCGCCGGCAGCTCGGCAAGAAGACGAGCGAGCTTCTCCGGCGGAAGCGCCGTTGCCAATTCCTTGGCCTTGGCGATAGGGTCTTTCTTGTCGTCCATCAGGGTTCGCCGGAATCGCGCGTCGTTTCTATGGCGTGAACTATGGACGGCGCATCGTTAACGACTGGTTCCCGGCGCGTGGAAACGCAACGGGCAAAATCCGTCATGCAATCTTCGAGGGAAACATGCGCTCCGGCAATCCCATGTTGCGAGAAGCGACTTTCACCAGGGCCGCGGCGGGCGCCGCCACGCCGACGGAGGCCATGAGCCTTTCGGGGGTGGTCAACAAGACCGGTGTCCTGCTGCTCGCGCTCATCGGCTCGGGGGCCTACATGTGGTACGCCTTCGCCCGTGCCGTGGCGAACCAGGACGAGGCGCGGATCGGGACCCTCGGTACGGCGATCATGGTGGCGTTCGGCATTGCCATCGTCGCCACGCTGGTGACGGTGTTCAAGCGGCAGTGGGCGGGCGTGACGGCACCGATCTACGCGGTGGCGGAGGGCGTGCTGCTTGGCGGTATCTCCCTGTTCTTCGAGATGAGCTATCCGGGCATCGTGACCCAGGCGGTGCTGCTGACCGTCGCGGTCTTCGCCGTGCTCCTGCTCGCCTATCGCAGCGGGTTGATCCGCGCGACCGAGAACTTCAAGCTGATGGTCGTCTCGGCCACGGGGGCGATCGCGCTCGTCTATCTCGCCAATATCGTCATGGGCTTCTTCGGCGTGAACATCCCGATGATCCACGAGGGCGGTACCGTCGGCATCATCTTCAGCCTGATCGTCGTCGCGGTGGCGGCGCTCAACCTCGTGCTCGACTTCGATTTCATCGAGAAGGGCGTGGAGGTCGGCGCGCCGAAATACATGGAATGGTACGCCGCCTTCGGTCTGCTGGTGACGTTGGTCTGGCTCTACCTCGAGATCCTGCGCCTTCTGGCGAAGCTCCGGTCCAGCAATTGATGCCGCCGGTCGTCAGGCTCGGTCTCTGCGCCGGCGAGGGGATCGCCGGCGCGCCGGCGCGCGTGCTCGAGGGCACGCCGGTCACGCGACTGTGGAACGAATACAGTGACCGCAGCGGCCAACTCTACGCCGGCGTCTGGACATCGAGCGAGGGCGCCTGGCCGGTCGACTATACGGAGGAGGAGGTCTGCGTCCTGCTCGAGGGGCAAGTGCGCCTGACCGCCGCCGACGGTGCCGCCGTCGACTTCGGGCCGGGGGACGCCTTCGTCATCCCCAGCGGTTTTCGCGGGACCTGGGCCTCGCTGACGCCGGTGCGCAAACTCTATGTCGTCTACGAACCGGCGGCGCCCGCCTGAACCGATTCAGCGCCGGCCGAGAACACCCGGCGGCAGCGCGGCGCCCGTATCGTCGCCGTCGTCATCGTTGTGGTTGCCGCGTTCGCGGGCATTCTGCTCGCGGACCGCGGGGTCCCGCATGATCAGAGGGGCGAGGTCCGTCAGATCAAGGAAGCTGTCGGATTGGCGGCGCAGTTCATCGGCGATCATGGGCGGGTTCGAGCGCACGGTGGAGACCACCGTCACCCGCACGCCGCGCGCCTGGACCGCCTCGACAAGCCTGCGGAAGCCGCCGTCGCCGGAGAACAGCACCGCATGGTCGAGGCGGGGGCTGAGGTCCAGCATGTCGCACGCGAGCTCGATGTCCATGCCGCCCTTGATCCGGCGCCGGCCCTGGGAATCCGTGAATTCCTTGGCCGGTTTCGTCACGACGGAATAGCCGTTGTAGTCGAGCCAGTCGACCAGCGGGCGAATAGGTGAATATTCCTCACCTTCCAGCAGGGCCGTGTAATAGTAGGCACGCACGAGACGTCCGCGCTTGCTGAATTCGGCGAGCAGCCTGCGATAATCGATGTCGAAACCAAGACTGCGAGCTGCCGAAAACAAATTCGCACCGTCGATGAATAGGGCGATGCGTTCGTTTGCATAAAATGCCATAGGCCAATATCCCGGTGCGAAAGATCTGCCGATTCGGGGGCAACGGCTGCCATCTTCGCGATTGCAGTAAGCGTAGGACAATTGCGTTTTTCGGGAAAGTGCTTGCAATGATTTTAATTGGTGCCGGCGCCAATCTCCCAGACGGGGAGGGGCGCCCGCCGGCCGAGACAGTCATGCGCGCGCGCGAGGCGCTGGAAATGCGCGGCGATATGAGGATCCGCGCGGCCTCCCGCCTGTGGGAAACCGCGCCGGTTCCGGTGTCGGACCAGCCCTGGTACGTGAACGCCGTCTTCCGGGTCGAGACGGAGCTGTCCCCGACGGAGATGCTCGCGGCGCTGCATGAGATCGAGGCGGCTTTCGGCCGGGTCCGCCGCGAACGATGGGAGGCCCGGGTCCTCGATCTGGACCTTCTCTCCTACGGCGATCTCATTATCGATGGCGACCAGTTGCGGGAACTCGTGCTGCCCCATCCCCGTATGGCGGAACGTGCCTTCGTGCTCCTGCCACTGGCCGAAATCGCGCCCGACTGGCGCCATCCGGGCACCGGGGTGGCGATCGCCGACCTGGTCGCCGGGCTGCCGTCGGACCAGCTATGCCGGCCCCTGGGGCGCTGAGGCGGGGGGGGGGCGACCGGCCGGGGACGCGCACTTGCTTTCGGGGCCGGGGGCGACTATGTTCCCTGTTCGCCTTTATTGTGAACGGGAGTTGCCGCGAATGGCTCGCGTTACCGTCGAAGATTGTGTGCTGAAAGTCCCCAACCGGTTTGAACTGGTGCTGCTTGCCGGTCACCGGGCGCGTGGCATTTCGGCCGGCGCGCCGCTGACCGTCGCCCGTGACAACGACAAGAACCCGGTCGTGGCCCTGCGCGAGATCGCGGACGAGACCGTGCCGGTCACGGGCCTGCGCGACAGCCTGATCGGGACGCTGCAGCACCATGTCGAGCGTGATGAGCCCGTCGAAGACGACATGCCTCGTCTGATGGCTGGGCATGAGGGGGACCTCGAAGGAATGAGCCCCGACGCGTATGCTGACTCGATGTCCTCCGATCTGGCGGCGGAACTCGATGCGGCATTTGGTGGCGACGACGAAGAAGAATAAGCGACCGTCCCTTCCGGCAGCCCCGGCCGGTAGCGGCCGGGTGTTTGTTTCGCGCAGCGTATCCGTCATGTCCGTGCGGGGTAGCCACCCGTGATCCGCCAGTATGAACTCGTCGAACGGGTCCGCGCCTATGATCCGCAGGCGGACGAGAACCTGCTGAACCGTGCCTATGTCTTCTCGATGAAGGCGCACGGCAGCCAGAAGCGTGCCTCGGGCGATCCCTATTTCTCCCACCCGCTCGAAGTGGCGGGCATCCTCACCGAACTGAAGCTGGACAGTAACACCATCGTTACCGCCCTGCTGCACGACACGATCGAGGATACGGTCGCGACCTACGAGGACATCGAGAAGATGTTCGGGC
>JAQVKV010000128.1 GCA_028694545.1 Zavarzinia sp.
ACCTCGGCGACACGGCCGACGTCGTTTCGCCCGAGGTCGAGCAGCATGAGGTGTTCAGCCAGTTCCTTCGGATCGCTGAGCAGATCCTTCTCGAGGGCGAGATCCGCATCCTCGTTCAGGCCGCGCGGGCGCGTGCCGGCGATCGGGCGGATCGTCACCTTGCCGTCGCGCAGGCGCACCAGGATCTCGGGGCTGGAGCCGACGAGCGTGAAGCCGTCGAGGTCCAGATAGAACATGAAGGGCGAGGGGTTCAGCCGGCGCAGCGAGCGGTAGAGAGCGATCGGCGGCAGGCTGAAGGGCAGACGGAAACGCTGGCTCGGCACGACCTGGAAGATGTCGCCGGCGGCGATATATTCCTTCGCCTTGGTCACCATGGCGTGATAGTCGGCCCGCGACATGTTCGGCTGGGGCTGGCTCATGGTCGGCGCCGGGCCGTTGTCGCTGCGGGTCATCGGCAGGTCGCGCTCGAAATCCGCGACCGTGTCGGCGATCCGTTCCGCCGCGCGATTGTAGGCGGCGCGCGCGTCGACCCCCGAATGGACCCAGACGGGCGAGACGACATGGACGACGTCCTTCACCGAATCGAAGATCGCCATGATCGACGGCCGGATAAAGAGACTGTCGGGAATGCCGAGCTTGTCCGGGTTGTTGGAGGGCAGGCGCTCGACGAGGCGCACCATCTCGTAGCCGAAATAGCCGTAGAGGCCGGACGCCATGGGCGGCAGTTCGTGCGGCAGGTCGATGCGCGATTCCGCGATCAGGGCGCGTAGCGACGACAGGGCATCACCCTGGCACGGGCTGAAGCGCTCGCGGTCGGCCCGGGCGAGGCGGTTGATCTCCGCCTTGTCACCAAAGGCCCGCCAGATGACGTCGGGCTTCATGCCGATGATCGAATAGCGCGCGCGCTGCGCCCCGCCTTCGACCGATTCGAACAGGAAGCGATAGGGTTCGCCGTCCGTCAGCTTGAGCATGGCCGAGACGGGCGTCTCGAGATCGGCGACCAGCGTGGTCCAGACGACTTGGGCCTTCCCTTCCTCGTAAGCGGCGGAGAAGGTTTCGAAATCGGGTTGGATGGTCATGGCGTGGACCGGCCGAGCAGACTGTTCAGAAGGGGTTCGTTCACGGCGACGCCGAAGCGCTGCCGCAGGTCGGATTCGAAGACGGCGGCGAGATCGCCGGCGAAATCGGCGCGCAGCGTGTCGGCCACCGCCTTCACGCCCGTCGCGTCCGCGGCGGGATCGGCCGCCTCGATCGCCTTGACGGCGCCGACGACGATGTCGCTGCCATTGGTCGCCTTGGCGGTGGCGGCCTTGCCCGACGCGCGGTCGAACAGGCTGGCGACCAGTTCGGTCGGCAGGGCCGAGAACATGGTATCGCCGCTACGCTGGCCCGGGCCGACGAGACCGGCGGTCGCGCCGATGCTCTTCGCCGCGTCCTCGACGCTCTGGCCACCGTCGATGGCGGCGGCGAGTTTGTCGGCCAGCGCCTTCTGGCGGGTACTGCGCTCGCCGGCTTCCCAAGCGGCGAGGACTGCGTCCTTCACATCGGCGAAGGGCTTCAGGGTGGCGGGCGTCACGGTGTCAACCCGGCCGACGACATAGCCACCGGCGGCGGTGTCGAGAATCTCGCCGTCGGCGCCGGTCGCGGCCTGGAACAGCTTGGGCAGAAGCTCGGGAGCATTCGGCAGGGTTACAGGTTGGCCCGCCGGGTCCTTGCCTTCGACATCCACGGCTTCGATCTTGCGCACAGGCACCTGCAGGCGCTCGCCCGCCTCTTCGAGGGTGGCGCCGCCGGCGATCTCGTCCTGCAGGGACTTGCCGAGAGTGGCGACCTTGCCGAGCGCCGCATCGGTGGAGATCAGGCGCGCCAATTCGTCCCGCACGTCGTCCAGAGGCTTGGTGCTGGCCGGGGTGATGCTCGTGACCTTGAAAACGTGCCAGCCGAGCGCGGTCTGCACCGGACCACCGACCTTGCCGACGTCCGTCGCGAAGACGGCGGGGCCGTAGGGGGCAGGCAGATCCGCCTCGGCGACGAGGCCAAGCTTGGTGTCGGACTCGTCGACATTGGCGCGGGTCTTGGCCACGGCGGCGAAATCCTGGCCGGCCTCAAGGTCGGCGACCGCCTGTTTTGCGCTTTCCTCGTCCTGCAGAACCATCTGGACGACATCACGCTTCTCAGGGGTCGCGTAATCGGCCTTGTGCTCTTCATAGGTGGCGGCGAGCGCCTCCTCGGTTACCGGGATCGTCTTGGCGATTTCGGCGGGATCGATCCACAAAAGGGTGACAGCCCGATATTCTGGGGCGGTGAAATCGGCCGGGTGAGCCTTGTAATACTCGTCAAGGACGGCGTCTTCAGGTGCCGCGATGGTGCCGACCGCGGCGGGCGGGACCGTGAAATATTCGAGGCTCCTGCGCTCGTTGCGATAGCGGTACAGCGCCTGCGCCACCACTTCGGGCGCGCGGGCGCCGGTCGCCGCCGGGCCATAGAGCTGTGCACGCAGCAATTCACTGCGCACCTGGGCGGCCAGCATGCCCTCGGTCAGATTGGCCTGGCGCAGCACATACTGGAAGCGGGTCGCGTCGAAGGCGCCGGACGGGCCCTGGAAGGCGGGGATGGCCGCGATTTCCTTCGCGACCAGCGAATCCGGCACGCGCACGCCGAAGAGGCGCGCGGCTTCGCGGATCGTCGAATCGGAGACGAGCTGGCTGAGCACCGCGCCCTGGACGTTGAAGGCCAGCGCCTGCTCGCGGGTGAAGCTGCCACCGAGCTGGGACTGGAGCTGCCGCAACTCGCGATCGAAGGCGTGCTGGAAATCCTGCGCCGAGACTTCCGTCTCCCCGACCCGGGCGACGGTCGAATCGGCGCCGCTCTTGAACAGGCTGTTCCCCTGCCAGATGCCGATGCCGAAACTGATCATCAGAATGCCGAGGAAGATGCGAACGACCCAGGTCGAGGCACCCTTGCGGAGGGTCTGGAGCATGATACGACGAAGTCCTTAAGGCGCGCGCCGCCCACCGGGCGGGCGGCGCATGATAGGGGGAGGGCTTGACTGCCGCAAGTTTTGGCGGCTGCCTGTGCGCGCCATCAGGAGTTAGGGATCGGGCATGCGTTTCTTCATCACGGGTACGGCCGGCTTCATCGGCTTCCATCTCGCCCGGCGCCTGCTCGCCGAGGGACATGAAGTCTTCGGCCTGGACGGCATGACGCCCTATTACGACCCGAAGCTCAAGGAAGCGCGCAATGCCATCCTGCGCGAGAGCCCGCATTATCATTTCGAGCAGGCGATGCTGGAGGAGGGCGACCGTGTCGTCGGCTATGCCAAGGCGGCGCTGCCGGACGTGATCTGCCATTTCGCGGCGCAGGCGGGCGTGCGCTACAGCCTCGAGAATCCGCGTTCCTACGTGAATTCCAACCTGATCGGCACGTTCAACATCCTGGAAGCCGCGCGCGAGACCGTGCCCGGGCATCTGATTCTCGCCTCCACCAGTTCGGTCTACGGCGGCAATTCCGAGATGCCGTTCCGCGAGACCCATGCGGCGGATCATCCCCTGACCCTCTACGCCGCGACCAAGAAATCGACCGAGGCGATGGCGCATTCCTATGCCCATCTCTGGAAGCTGCCGACGACCATGCTGCGCTTCTTCACGGTCTACGGCCCCTGGGGGAGGCCGGACATGGCCCTGTTCAAATTCGTCGACGGCATCATGAAGGGCCGCCCGATCGATATTTTCGGCCAGGGCCGGATGTCGCGCGACTTCACCTATATCGACGACCTGATCGAAGCGATCGTCCGTCTCGTGCCCTGTATCCCGCGGGAGGGGCAGGGGGCTGGCGAACATGATTCCCTGAGCCCGGTCGCTCCCTTCCGGACCGTGAACATCGGCGGCGGACAGCCCGTGCCGCTGCTCGACTTCGTCGACGCGATCGAAAGGGCGCTGGGCATGCCGGCGGAGCGCAACATGCTGCCGATGCAGAAGGGCGATGTCACCGACACCTATGCCGCCGCGGACCTGCTGCGCGCCCTGACCGGTTATGTCCCCGAGACGCCGGTCGTGCGCGGGGTTGCTGAATTCGTCGCCTGGTACCGGGACTACCACGGTAATCAGTAAGGCGGGCTTTCCCTCGCCGCCGCAGTTTGCTAGACGAGCCCCGACCTTTCGACCATCAAGAGCAGGAAATACGCCATGTCCCGTCGTCCCCTCGTTGCCGGCAACTGGAAGATGAACGGGACGGTGTCAGCCCTCGCCGAACTCGAGTCGATCGCCGCCGGCGCGCCCCGCGCCGCCGGGGCCGAAGTGGCGATCTGCCCGCCGGCGACCCTGGTGGCACTCGCCGTCGCCACCGCGCGGGGCCGGATCGCCATCGGCGGCCAGGATTGCCACGCCAAGGTGAACGGCGCCCATACCGGTGACACGGCGGCGGAAATGCTGGCCGACGCGGGCGCCGCCATGGTCATTGTCGGCCACAGCGAGCGCCGCGCGGATCACGCGGAAACCGACGCGATCGTGAAGACCAAGGCGGAAGCGGCCTGGCGCGCCGGCCTTGTCGCCATCATCTGTGTCGGCGAAACCGAGGCGGAGCGCGACACCGGCAAAACCCTCGACGTGATCGGCCGGCAGCTGGCCGGCTCGATTCCGGATGGCGCCACGGTGCTGAATGCCGTCGTCGCCTATGAGCCGGTCTGGGCCATCGGCACCGGCCGGACTCCGAACAACGACGAGATCGTCGAGGTCCACGGCTTCATGCGCGGCGAGCTGGCGAAGCGTTTCGGCGCGGAGGTCGCCGATGGCATCCGCCTGCTCTACGGCGGTTCGGTGAAGCCCTCGAACGCCGATGTCATCCTGAAGCTGGCGGATGTCGATGGCGCGCTGGTGGGCGGCGCCAGCCTGAAGGCGGCGGATTTCCTGCCCATCGTTGCCGCCGCCGTCTGACCGACGCCGGCCATGATCGCGGCGCAGGTCGACACTGCGCCGCAAAACTGGCATTGGCGGCAACAAACGTGTAAGAACGCCCGCAACTGACTACGGGCGCTTCGGCGCCCGGCCCATTTCCTATTCGGACCCGCTTCCTCATTCGGAAGCGTCCCCACTCGGAACCGTCATGGACTATTTGCTCGTCCTGCATCTCATCATTGCCGTCGTCCTGATCGGCGTCGTGCTCATCCAGAAGTCGGAGGGCGGCGCGCTCGGCATCGGCGGCGGTGGTGGCGGCGGTCTGATGACGGCGCGTGGCGCCGCCAATTTCCTGACCCGCCTGACAGCGATCCTGGCCGGCCTGTTCATGCTCACCTCGCTCGGCCTGACCATGCTGGCCGGCACCGGCGGCACGGGCTCCATCGTCGACCAGATCGAACAGCAGCAGGCCCCGGTCATCGTGCCGAGCGACACGCCGGCCCCCGCTCCCGAGGCGGCGGCACCGGCCCCGACAGCACCTGCTCCGACCGACACGGCCCCGGCCGATTCGGCCCCCGCACCGGCAGTCACGCCGGAGACCGCTCCGCCGGCCTCCGCCAACTGACGGAAATCCTTGGCTCAATGCGCCGTCGTTGTCTGACGACGGCGCCCTTTGGTATGTTGCTCTCCCATGGCGCGGTTCATCTTCATCACCGGCGGCGTGGTTTCCTCGCTCGGCAAGGGTCTGGCTTCGGCGGCACTGGGTGCTCTGCTGCAGGCCCGGGGCTTTTCCGTGCGCTTGAGAAAGCTCGACCACTATCTCAACGTCGATCCGGGGACCATGAGCCCCTATCAGCACGGTGAGGTCTATGTCACCGACGACGGGGCGGAGACCGATCTCGACCTTGGCCATTACGAACGCTTCACCGGCGTTCCGTCGCGCCGGTCGGACAATGTCACCACCGGGCGGATCTATCAGACCATCCTGACCAAGGAGCGTCGGGGCGACTATCTGGGCGGCACCGTCCAGGTGATTCCGCATGTGACCGACGCCATCAAGGAATTCGTCCTTGCTGATACGGACGACACGGATTTCGTCCTGGTCGAGATCGGCGGCACCGTCGGCGATATCGAAAGCCTGCCGTTCATGGAGGCGATCCGCCAGCTCGGCAACGACCTGCCGCCCCAGCACGCGGTCTATGTCCATCTGACGCTGGTACCCTATATCCCGTCGGCGGGCGAGCTGAAGACCAAGCCGACCCAGCATTCGGTGAAGGAACTGCGCTCGATCGGCATCCAGCCGAACATCATCCTGTGCCGCTGCGACCGGGAAGTGCCGGAAGGCGAGCGCAAGAAGATCGCGCTGTTCTGCAACGTCCGGCCCGAGAACGTCATCCAGGCGCTCGACGTCGGCTCGATCTACGAAGTGCCGATCTCCTATCACGCCGAGAAGTTCGACGATCGCATCCTCGACGCCTTCGGCCTGTCGGCCCCGGCGCCCAGCCTCGAGCGCTGGCAGGAGATCCACCGCCGCTGGACCCAGCCGGAAGGCGAGGTGACCATCGCCATCGTCGGCAAGTACACGGGCCTGAAGGACGCCTACAAGTCGCTCGCGGAATCGCTCTATCACGGCGGTATCGCGAACAACGTGAAGGTCAATATCGAGTGGCTCGAATCCGAGACCTTCGAGAAGGAAGACGCCATCGCCCATCTCGAGGAGGTGGACGGCATCCTGGTGCCGGGCGGCTTCGGCTATCGCGGGGTCGAGGGCAAGATCGCGGCGGCGAATTTCGCCCGCAATCACCGCGTGCCCTATTTCGGCATCTG
>JAQVKV010000129.1 GCA_028694545.1 Zavarzinia sp.
CCAGATGCAGGCGCCCGTCGAACCCGGCACCGCCCGCCGCCGCCTCGATCATCGCGTCGAAACCGCTCAAGTGCCCCTCGCCCGTCAGGGCGACATGGATGGGCGTCGACCGGTCCAGCCCGGCCAGACGGGACAGCGGCCCCCCCCCGGCTCGTCCAGGGCAAGGTTCAGGGTCAGGCGGTCATCGGCCGGCCGGTGCAAGGCTTCGAGATCAAGGCGCGGCGCATGCGCGCCGGCCAGCGGCGCCAGCGCAAGCCACAGGCCGGCCACGCCCTCGCCATCGACACCAAAACGACCGGTCAGGGCCAGCCGTGTCTCCTCCCCCGCGACGGGGGCCGCCAGCACGATCTCCGCGACCGACAGCCGGTCGACAGCCAGCCCCCTTGGCAATTGCGGTATCGAAAGGTCCAGTGGTTCGTCCGAGGGCGGCGTGTCCGCGCCGCCCTCGGGCATGCGATCGACAGTCAGACGCGTCGCCTCCACCGCCTCGACATGGATACGGCCCGAGAACAGCGCCCAGGGGTCGAGCGCGACCGACGCCTGTTCGAGGACAAGCCAACGCCCCGAAGCATCACCAATCTCGACCCTGCCGAGCCGGGGCCCGAAGGGCAGGCCACCGGCAAGATCATGGAGCTTCAGGGTGAAGTCGGGACCCGAGACCGCTTCCGACACCTTGGCGGCGACGAAGGCTTTCACCGCCGGCACCTGCAAGGCGCCGAGTGCCGCGCCCAGCAGAGCGACAGGCACGGCAAGGCCGATGCCGGTCCATTTCAGCGTACGGGACAGGGCTGGTTTCATCATGCGCCCTCCCTAGAACGCCTGGCCGATCGAAATATAGATCTGCACGATGTCGTCACTCTCGCGCTTGCCGGCCAGCGGCGTCGCGACGTCGAGGCGCAAGGGCCCGATGGGCGATAGATAGCGCAGGCCAAGGCCGCCACCGATGAAGAGATCGGCGCCGAAGTCCGGCACGCTGTCCTCGAAGACGCTGCCGATGTCGACGAAGGGCACGACGCCGATACTCTCGGTCACGCGCCAGCGCAATTCGAGCGCCCCGGTCACAAGCGACTTGCCGCCCTGCGCCTCGCCATCAATACCGAGGGGGCCGGCGGCCTGATAGGCGAAACCGCGCACCGAATTGCCGCCACCCGCATAGAAGCGCTTGTCCGCCGGCAGCGACAGGGTGGAGCCGCCGATCGTCGCGCCCATGTCACCCCGTACCGCCAGCACGTAATCCGCCGCGTCATCCAGCGGCAGATAGGCGGCACCGGAAGCCTGCCCGATGACGAAAGTCCCCGCCGTACCAGCAAGATCGTAATAGGGCGTCAGCGCGAAGGTCAGGCGGTGGCCCCGGGTCGGGTCCAGTACATCGTCGGAGGTATCGTTGCGTGCGACCACGGGGAAGCCCACCAGGGTGTAACTCTCGCTGGTGCCTTCGTCGTCGATATAGCTCTGCTCGAAGGTCATGCCGCCCGAGAAGAACCAGCGCGGCGAATAGCGCCACTCGAGACCGCCGCCGATCAGCAGGCTGTCCATGTCGTAGGCGTCGAGCTGTTCCTGCGCCGCTTCCGCCTGAAAGACGAGATCGACCCCGCGCCACTCGAAATCCGGCTTCTTCGCCTTGGCTTCGAGACTGTAGCCGGTCTGCGCGACATCGGCCGTCACGCGCAACAATTCGCGGCCACCGAGAAAATTGCGGTGCTCCCAGAAGCCGCGCACGCCCGGCCCCTCGCTGGTCGAATAGCGGACACCGCCGCCGATGGTGCGCGGCGGCGCTTCGACCAGCTTGATCAGCACCGGGGCCGCCTCGCCGCCGTCCGCCGGCGGTTCCACCGTGACGGTGACGCCCCGGAACAGGCCGGTGGCGACGAAGGCCTGGCGCGTCTCCTCGACCTTGTCGGTATCGACGACCTCGCCGCCCTCGAAGCGCAGCAGGGCGCGCGCCGCCTTGTCCTTCAGGCGTTCCAGCCCCTCGAAGCGCACGGCGCCGAAGACGACCTTGGGACCGTAGTCGACGGCCCAGGCGGCATTCACCCGTTTCGTCGCCCGGTCGAGGGCGACGTCGCGGTGGGCGATGGTGGCGAAGGGCCGGCCCCGGCGCCCCAGTTCGGCGATGATCGTCGCCTCGGTATCGAGCACGGCCTGCGCGTCGTAAGGGGCGTCCGGCCGCAACGCCATGCGCGCGGTGGGTGGCGACAGGCCAGGGCCCAGCGCGACACCGCCCGGATCGGTCAGGGTGATGGCGCCGACGGCATAGCGTGGCCCGGCCGTCACCTTGATGGTCACGGGAACCGGGCTCGCCTCCTCGTCGGTGGCGACGTCGATCACCGCATCAAAATAGCCATAGGCATTCAGGATCTGGCGGATCCGTTCGAGGTCGCCCCTTATTCGGTTGCGCAGGGCGGTCAGGCCCGGCACCGGCTTGTCCTTCCTGGCGATCAGTTCGCTCGTTTCCTCGATCAGCGATTCGGTGTGCTCGTCCGGCATGCCGGTCAGCGACAGGCGATAGGCCGTCTCGGCCCGCACGGGCCCCGCCGCGAGCAGCAGAAAGGCCACAAGCGCCGAAATCCGGCCAACCCGCACTTCAAAGCCGACCCGCATTCCGCTAGCGTCCCACCACCATGACATCCACTGCTCCCAAAGCCGTCGGCTGGTATCGCCTAGTATGGCCGATCCTGCGCCATCTCGACCCCGAAACTGCGCATGGCCTTGCCCTTGGCCTGCTGCGTCGGGGCATGATCCCGGTCTGTCCCGGCGCGGACGCGCCCGCCCTCGCCGTCAGGGCCATGGGGCTCGATTTCACCAATCCGATCGGGCTTGCCGCCGGCTTCGACAAGAACGCGGTGGCCGCCCTGCAGCTTCCCCGCCTCGGCTTCGGCTTCGCCGAAGTGGGTGGCGTCACGCCGAAGCCCCAAAGCGGCAATCCTCGCCCGAGGATGTTTCGCCTCGATGGCGATTTTGCGGCCATCAATCGCATGGGCTTCAACAACGAGGGGGAAATCGCCGTGGCGGCGCGCGTACGCGCCGCGCGGCGCCCCGGCTTTCCGCTGGGCGTCAACCTGGCGAGCAACACGGATTCGGACAATCCGGCAGAGGATTTCGTGCGCCTGGTGCAGAGCTTTGCCCCCATTGCCGACTATCTGACCGTGGATGTGTCCTGTCCCAACACGAAGAACGGCCGCATGTTCCAGGATCCGGTGAAACTGGACGATCTGTTGCGCCGCCTTCTCGTGGCGCGGGACCGCTACCCGACGCCGATGCTGGTGAAACTCGCCTCCGACCTTACGGAAGCCGAGGCCCTGGCCATCGCCGAGGTGACCATGCGCCACGGCCTTGCCGGCCTCGTCGTCGCCAATACGAGCGCGGCGCGGCCGACCAGCCTCACTTCGGTGAAGCAGGTCGAACGGGGCGGCCTGTCGGGCCGGCCGATCTTCGAGGCTTCCACCGCCCTCCTCGCCGCGATCCGGCGGGAATGCGGGCCACAGGCGGTGCTCGTCGGCGTGGGCGGGGTTTTCACCGGCGAGGACGCCTATGCAAAGATCCGCGCCGGTGCCAATCTCATCCAGCTCTATACCGCCATGGTGTTCCGGGGGCCCGGCGTCGCCGGCGCCATCAAGCGGGAACTGGCGGCACTTCTGGCGCGGGACGGTTTCGACAGCGTGGCGGCGGCGGTCGGGAATGGCCACATGACATGACGGGCACGATAAAATGACGGGCACGATGACATGAGAGGCCATATGACATGACCGGTACGGGGCGGCTGTTCCGGATCTCGGGATCGTCGAGGGTGATGACCCTCTATGGTGAGGCCGTGGCCAAACTCGCCCCCTACCTGGCCTATCGCAGCCTGCCCTGGGTGGTCGACGGCCAGCCTGTCCGCCACTGGCTGACCCGCGCGGAACTGCTGGCCCTTTCCAACGGCACGTCGCGGTCCGGTGCCGACGATGCGGTCCTCTGCAAGCTGCTCAAGGGCGGGAATGCCCTGGTCAGCCAGGCCCCGGACGACCGCCACACCTGGCAAAGCATTTCGGGTTACGTCGACCTGCCGGCCAAGGGGGCGAACCAGAACCCCTTCCGCAGCTTGTGCCGCCCTTACGGCTGGGCGGATGTCGTGGTCACCAGCCCGACGACATTGAGCGACCGCCTGCTCATGCTGATCGGCAAAGTGAACAACGAGCCCCTGCTGCCGCCCGACGACCCGGCGAGCAAGGGCCCCGCCCTGAACGACAAGCGCAACCTGCGAGGCCTTCAGTATCTGGCCTATCTGGTATGGCGGGACGAGCCGCTGGTCCTGCCCGGCAGCGGCACGGTCGCCCCGATCTCGAAAGCGGAAAAGGCCCGCTGTGCCGACCTCTTCCACGGCCGCGCCGTTCCCCGCTACGGCGACATCGCCAAAGCCGTCGCCACCATCATGACGGCCGCCGGCATCGCCGACTATTGACGCCCCTTACATCGCCTGAAGTTCGCCGCCCTTCCAGACATAGTAGACGACACCCGGCCGGGCGAGATCACCATTCGCGTCGAAGGCCAGTTCGCCGAGCACGGTGGTGAAGCGGTTCACCCGGATCGTCGCCGCCAGTCGCTTGCCGTCGATCGCACCACGCGGATCGGGCTTCACCACGGGGCGCAGCGCCGCCGTCAGCACTTCGGCGGCGGCAAAGGCATTGAGGGCGTAGCCGGACGGATCGAGACCCATGGCCACCATCTTCTCGATCGCCTTGGCCGCCGTCGGATAGTCCAGCGGATTGCGGGCGAAGGTGATGATGGCGCCATCCGCCGCCTTGCCCGCCGTATCGGCGAATTCGGGGCTGGCCAGCGCGTCGGGCCCGACGATCGAGGCGGTCACCCCGCCCTGGCGCAACGCCTTGACGAGGCCGCCGGCGGCCCCCGGCTTCGCCACGACGAAGACGACGCCCGCGCCCGAAGAGCGGATCTTCGCCGCCGCCGCCTTGGCCGTCAGATCGTCGCCCAGCACGAGGTCGGCAGCCGGGGCCGGCAGTTCCAGCTTCGCCAGCGCCGCCTTGAAGACATTGGCCAGTTGCTGGCCATAGAGCGTGCCGTCACGCACCACGGCCACCTTCTTGCCCCCCATGCTCTGCTTGATCAGCGCAGCGGTCAGGATGCCCTGGTAATCATCGCGCCAGACCGTGCGGAACACCATGCCGCCACCGGCCGGCGTATCGTCGGTCAGGCGCGGGTCGGACGAGCCGGGCGTGATCATCACGACGCCGGCGGGGCCATAGACGGCGGCGGCGGCGCGGCTGGCGGCGGAGCAGAAATGGCCGATGACGGCAACCACATGGTCCGCGACGAGATCGTTCGCCGCCCTGGCGCCGCCCTCCGCCGTGCAGCCGTCGTCCACCGTTTCCAGGACGATCTTGCGCCCCTCGATGCCGCCGTTGGCATTGATGATCTGAATGGCGAATTCGGCACCGGTGCGGACCTGTGTGCCGAAGCCGGCCTCGGGCCCGGTCAGCGGCAAGCCGAGACCGACGACGATGTCCGGCAACCCGCCGGCGGAAACACCGCCCGCCATCTCGTCCGGCCCGCCCTGGTGGCCACCCCGCGTCCAGAACCAGGCCACGGCACCGCCGAACGCGATCAGCGCCATCAGTCCCAGCATCAGCTTGCGCATACCCCTGCCCCTTCCCGAGCATCTGTTCCGCCGACGCTAAGGGGGCCCACGATTCGACGCAACCTCATGTGCACCGAAGACGACGACCTTCTCCGATCTTGCGTCGATATGGCCCTTTTGGCGCGCGATCAGGCGACGGCGCGGCCGAGCGCGGCAAGGAAACGATCGACGTCCGTCTCGTCGTTGTAATGGGCAAGGCTCGCGCGGATCACCCCGCCCGGATGATGGCCCAGCGCCTCGACCAGGCGGCGGGCGTAGAAATCCCCCTGCCCGACGCCGATGCCCCGGTCCCAGAGATGGCGGACAATCTCGGCCGCTTCGCGCCCGTCGACGGTGAAGGAGAAGGTAGGCGCCCGGTGGCCGTCCATCGTCTTCCGGCCGATCAGGCGAACCCCGGGGATTGCCGCCAGCCCGTCGAGCAGGCGACGGCCCAACCGATCCTCATGGGCGCCGAACAGGGCGTAGAGCCGTTCCATCCGCGCGCGCAGCCCGTTCGCGGGCAGCGCGAAGTGGTGATCGTCGAGAGCGGCGAAATAATCGGCGATGCCGGGCAGGGCGGCGGTGAATTCGTGGGACGGACCGCCGGGATTCAGGCTCTTCGGCGCCTCGGTCAGGAAATAATGGTTCTGGGGTGCGAGACGGGGCGCCACGGTCCGGCGCACGAAGGCCGCGCCGACATGGGGGCCGAAGGTCTTGTAGAGGCTGAAGTAATAGAAATCGACGTCCAGCGCCTTCACATCCGGCAGGCGGTGCGGGGCATAGGCGACAGCATCGACGGCGATCAGCGCCCCGGCCTCATGCGCGATGGCGGCGGCCCCCGCGACATCGTTGAAACTGCCGACGACATTCGAGCAATGGGGCATGACGACAAGCCGGGTGCGCGGCCCGACCAGGGGGCGCAGTGCTTCCAGCTCCAGTTCGGCTGTTTCCGGATCGACCGACCATTCGCGCACGGTGACGCCTTCTTGCGCCAGCCGGCGCCAAGGGGTCGAATTGGCTTCATGATCCTGATTGGTGACGACAATCTCGTCACCTGGCTGGAACAGCGGCCGCACGGCCTGCGCCA
>JAQVKV010000130.1 GCA_028694545.1 Zavarzinia sp.
AACTGGTACAGCATGGTCTCGTTCAGGAAGGGGACGAGAGCCTTCAAGGGCACGTCCTCGATCACCTGCGGGCCCCAGAACGGCGGCACGGGAATGGTTACGCCCTTGGCCAGTTCCTCGCGCCGGACGCGGGTTTCCTCGTAATCGATCGGGCGGGCGGCGCTTGCCTCGGTCGGGGCGCCGATTTTCTTCTGGTTGGACGGGCGGCCGGCGCGCTTTTCCTGGAGCGTCTTCAGGTGGGTGTCGAAATTGTCGTTCACCACCCTCGCCATCAGGTCGAGGCCATCGAAGGCGTCGCGGGCATAGGCGACCCGGCCCGAGCCATAGGAGCGGACGCAATCCTCCTCGACATATTTCCGGGTCAGCGCCGCCCCGCCGAGGAAGACCGGCACGTCGAGGCCGAGCCGCGTCATTTCCTCAAGGTTTTCGCGCATGATCACGGTCGACTTGACGAGCAGGCCGGACATGCCGACCGCATCCGCCCGTTCCTTCTGCGCCGCCTCGATGATGGCGCCGACCGGCTGCTT
This sequence comes from Zavarzinia sp., assembly GCA_028694545.1. GTDB lineage: Bacteria > Pseudomonadota > Alphaproteobacteria > Zavarziniales > Zavarziniaceae > Zavarzinia. Next base: position 528 of record JAQVKV010000130.1, read on the forward strand.
GATGCCGAGGTTGACGACGCGATAGCCGTTGTTGGTCAGGATGATGTCGACGAGGTTCTTGCCGATGTCGTGCACGTCGCCCTTCACGGTGGCGAGCACGATGGTGCCCTTCTCCTGCCCCTCGATCTTTTCCATATGCGGTTCGAGGAAGGCGACCGCCGTCTTCATGGTCTCGGCCGATTGCAGCACGAAGGGCAGCTGCATCTTGCCCGCGCCGAACAGCTCGCCCACCACCTTCATGCCGTCGAGCAGGAAATTGTTGATGATGTCGAGGGGGGGATGCTTCGTCATCGCCTCTTCGAGATCGTCCTCGAGACCCTGGCGATCGCCATCGACGATGCGCTGGACGAGCCGCTCCTCCGCCGTCTCGGCGCGCGCCTTCTTCTCGGCCTTGGCCCCCTTGCGATCGGCGAAGAGGGCGATGAAGGCCTGGAGCGGATCGTAGCCTTCCGCGCGACGATCGAAGATCAGGTCTTCGGCGACCTTCACTTCCTCGGCCGGGATCTTGTGCAGCGGCATGATCTTCGACAGATGCACGATCGCCCCGGTCATGCCTCGCCGGACCGCATGGTCGAGATAGACCGAATTCAGCACATGGCGCGCGGCGGGATTCAGGCCGAAGGAAATGTTGGACAGGCCGAGGATGATCTGCACCTCGGGCATCTCCTTTGCGATCTGCTCGATCGCGTCCAGCGTCTCGAGGCCGAGCTTGCGATCGTCCTCGTTACCGGTGCAAATAGTGAAGGTGAGCGGGTCGAACATCAGGTCCGCCGGTGGCAGGCCGTGCGTGTTCACCGCGAAGTCATAGAGGCGGCGGGCGACGCGCAGCTTGTCCGCCGTCGTCTTGGCCATGCCCGCTTCCTCGATGGTCAGGGCCACGACGGCGGTGCCGAATTTCTTCGCCAGTTTGAGGCGCATGGCCGCCGGCTCTTCCCCGTCCTCGAAATTGATCGAATTGATGATGGGCTTGCCGCCGTAAAGCTTCAGGGCCGCTTCCAGCACCGGATATTCGGTCGAATCGATGACGAGGGGAGCATTCACGCTGCCGCGCATGCGCGCGACCATCTCGGTCATGTCCGAGACTTCGTCGCGCCCGACATAGGCCGTGCAGAGGTCGAGGGTGTGGCTGCCCTCCTTCACCTGCTCGCGGCCCATGGCGACGCATTTGTCCCAGTCGTTCGCCGCCTGGGCCTCGCGGAACGCCTTGGAACCATTTGCGTTGCAGCGCTCGCCGATGGAGAGATAGGCATTCTCCTGGCGGTAGGGCACCTGGGAATAGAGCGAGGCGACGGACGGCACCCAATGGAAGCTGCGGGCCTTCGGCGCCGGCCGGACCTTGCCGCCCTCGATCTCGCGCAGCATGGCGTCGAGCGCGCGGATATGGTTCGGGTTGGTGCCGCAGCAGCCGCCGACGATGTTGATACCGTCCTCCAGCACGAAGCGCCGGATCCAGCGCTGCATTTCCTCAGGGCTGAGCGGATAGAAGGTCTTGCCGTCGCGCAATTCCGGCAGGCCGGCATTCGGCTGGACCGAGATCCGCCCTGGCCAGTTCTCGGACAGAAACTTCACGTGTTCCGCCATTTCCTGCGGACCGGTCGCGCAGTTGAGGCCCATCACGGGCACGTCCAGCGCGTTGATCACGGTGGCGGCGGCCGCGATGTCCGGCCCGACGAGCAGGGTGCCCGTGGTTTCTACCGTCACCTGCACGATGATCGGTGTCGTGGCGCCCAGTTTCTGGCGCGCGATCTTCACGCCGTTCACGGCGGCCTTGATCTGCAGCGTATCCTGGCAGGTCTCGATCAGCACGGCGTCGACGCCGCCGGCGATCAACCCTTCCGCCTGCACGGCCAGCGCCGCCTCGAGGGGATCATAGGCGATATGGCCGAGCGAGGGCAGGCGCGTGCCGGGGCCGATGGAGCCGAGCACGAAGCGCTGCCGCCCGTCATGGGCGAATTCGCCGATCGCCTCGCGCGCGAGTTCGGCGGCGCGGCGGTTCAGCTCGAACGCCTCGTCCTGGAGGTCGAATTCGGCAAGCGTGATCGGGGAGCCGCCGAAGGAATTGGTCTGCACCATGTCGGAGCCGGCGGCGAGATAATTGCGATGGATCTCGCGCACCACGTCGGGCCGTGTCCGGTTCAGCACTTCGGTGCAATTCTCGCGGCCGTCGAAATCGCGGACGACGTCGAGATTCATCATCTGCACGAGGCTGCCGGTGCCGCCGTCGCACAGCAGGATGCGGTCGTTCAGGGCGTCCAGAAACTTGCTCATGGCGAGACCTCAGGCGGCACGAAGGCCGAGAAGGTGGCACAGGGCGAAGGAAAGATCCGCCCGGTTCAGCGTATAGAAGTGGAAGTCCTTCACCCCGGCGGCGGCGAGGCCGCGCACCTGCTCGGCGGCGACGGTCACCGCGATCAGCTTCCGGGTTTCGGGATCATTGTCCAACCCCTCGAAGTGATGCGCCATGCTGGCCGGGATGGTGGCCCCGGTGGCGGCCGCGAATTTCACGATCTGCCGGAAGTTTGAGACGGGAATGATGCCGGGCACCACGGGCACGGTGATGCCGGCGGCCAGCACCCGGTCCATGAAACGGAAATAGACGTCGTTGTCGAAGAAGAACTGGGTGATCGCCCTGGTGGCGCCCGCATCGATCTTGCGCTTCAGATTGTCGAGATCGGCGTCGGCGCTCTTCGCGTCCGGATGCACTTCCGGGTAGGCGGCGACAGAGATCTCGAAATCCGCGATGCGCTTCAGGCCATGGACGAGATCGACCGCGAAGGGATAGCCACCCGGATGCGGCATGTAAGGCGCACCCGGCTCCTGTGAGTCGCCGCGGAGCGCCACGATGTGACGGACCCCGGCATCCCAGTAGTCGCGGGCGACCGCGTCCACCTCGTCCTTCGTCGCGGCGACGCAGGTCAGATGGGCGGCGGGCTTCAGGCGGGTCTCGTCGACGAGGCGCTTCACCGTCGCATGGGTGCGTTCGCGGGTGGAACCGCCGGCACCATAGGTGACCGAGACGAAGGCGGGGTTCAGCGGCTCCAGCCGGCGCACGGTGCGCCACAGCGCCTCTTCCATCTCCGGGGTCTTCGGCGGGAAGAACTCGAAGGAGACGTTGATATGGGCGAGATTGCCGAGTGTCATGATAGGGGCCCGTCCATGGGTTCGGCGGCCGCGTGGCGGCCCAGCCATATGGCGACGCTCAAGGGGTCGCCGACAAGGGTTTGCGCAAGGGTGAAGTCGAGGCCGGCGGCCCGGCCCCAGGCGGCGATTTCGCGCGGCGTGAAGCCGAGCCGGCGATGCGCGTGAAGGTCGCGCAGATCTTCCCGCTCATGGGGCAGGAAATCGACCAGCACGAGCCGCCCTCCCGGCGCCAGCACGCGGCCCGCCTCGGCGATTGCCGCTTGCGGATCGGCCGCGAAGTGGAGCACCTGGTGGCAGACAACGAGATCGGCGACGCCATCGCCCAGCGCCATGGCATGAAGATCGCCATGACGCACCTGGCACTGCGCCAATCCCGCCGCGTCGAGTCGTGCCCTTGCGAGCGAGAGCATCTCGTGGCTGAGATCGAAGCCGAGCCCCCTGGCCGCGCGCGGGCCGAAGAGTTCGAGCATGCGCCCGGTGCCGGTACCGACATCGAGCAGGAAATCGAAAGGCCCCGGCCCGATCAGCCGGTCCAACGCCGTCTCCACCTCCTGCTCGGGGACGTGGAGCGACCGGATACGGTCCCATTCGGCCGCATTGGCGGCGAAATAATCCGCCGCCGCCTGGGTACGGGCCTTCAACACCATGTCCAGCCGGGCAAGGTCCCCACGGTGGGCGGCATCGGCCGGATCGGCCAGCGCGACGATCCGCGCCGCCAGCGCCGCGCCCACGCCTTCCGCCGCCGGACGGTGGAAAACCCAGGCACCTTCCCGGAACCGGTCGATCAGCCCCGCTTCGGCCATCAGTTTCAGATGGCGCGACAGGCGCGGCTGGCTCTGCCCCAGGACCTGGGTCAGTTCGGTCACGGTCAGTTCGGCGCGCGAAACGAGAAGGAGGATACGCAGACGCGTCGACTCGGCGGCACCCTTCAGGGCGGCGAGGAGATCGGTCATGCGGGGGCCTGCGGCTTAAACATGATCAGACATAAACATATCTTTATGTCTTTTTGCAACCACGCATGAGGGCGATTCCCCATTCCCGCCACAAAGCGCGGCGAAAATGTTGCCGCAATGAGACGGATGCACCGCATTGGGCGCGGCCCGGGCCCGGCGGGTGAATTTCGCCTTAACCCTATGAGAACCATATGTTACCCAACCAATTCCGGCCGACGCCACCCACGTCACGCCGGGATGATTCTCGTCTTTCGGGGGGGAAGTTTCGTGAAACAGTCTCGCGTTAACGGTACGGCGGTGGCGACGGTTCGGCCGGTTCGTCGCCGGTTCGGCCGTCTCGTCGCCGCTGGCGTCACCCTTCTCCTGCTGGCCGGCGTGGTTTCGGGCTGTGCCACCAAGCCGCCCGCCAGCGATACCGAAGCCGTGGTGGAGTTCGAGCGCCGCAACGATCCGATCGAGCCGCTGAACCGCTATGTCTTTGAAGTGAACCGCTTCTTCGACTTCATGCTGCTGAAGCCGGTCGCCGTGGTCTATCGCAGCATCACGCCGGACCGGGTGCAGAATGGCGTGCGGAATTTCCTGAACAACCTGCGTTCGCCGATCATTCTCGCCAACGACCTGCTGCAGGGCGATCTGGGGCGTGCGCGGATCACCACCGCGCGCTTCATCACCAATACGATCGTCGGCGTCGGCGGCATCTATGATTTCGCCAGCCATATCGGCTACCCCCGCCACGACGAGGATTTCGGCCAGACACTCGCCACCTGGGGCGTGTCCGAAGGGCCCTATCTGGTGTTGCCGCTGCTTGGCCCCCGGCCGCCGCGCGACCTGATCGGGCTTGCCGTCGATCAGGCTTTCGATCCTCTGACCTACGTTCTGCCGGCCAATGACGCCGAGGAAGTGGGCTATGGCCTGCTGGCCGCCGACGTGATCGACAGCCGGGCCCGCGGCATCGAGGCGCTCGACGAGATCGAGGCTTCGTCGATCGATCTCTATGCGACGATCCGCAACCTCTACCGCCAGCGCCGCGCCGCCGCCATCGAGAACCGCGATGATGCGCCGGCCGACATGACCCACGCGCCGCAATGATGCCTCCGGCCGCCCGTTCGGGTGGCCGATGGAACCCTGATGCCGGGCCGACCGTTTCTGACGGTAGTTCCCCTGGAGTTGAGTGAAAGGTACGACATGACGACCCGACGCCAATTGCTGCTTGCCGGCGGTGCCGCCGGTCTGGCGCTCGCGCTGGCGGGGCACCCGGCGCTGGCGGCCGATGCGGCCACGGCTTTCATCGACGACCTGGGCGGGCGCGCGATCGCCGTCCTCGCCGACAAGAGCCTGAGCGAGCAACAGCGCGAAACCGACTTCCGCGACCTCTTCCTTTTGGCCTTCGACGTGTCGGCGATCGGGCAGTTCGTGCTCGGCCGCTATCGCCGCACCGCGACGCCGGAGCAGATCGAGGAATTCAACCGCCTCTATACGGTCGACGTGGTGAAGACCTATTCCCGCCGCCTGTCGCAATATGCGGGCGAGCAGCTACAGACCCTGGGCAGCGAGGTGCTGGAGGGCGAGACCCTGGTGCGCAGCCAGATCGTCAGCCCCAAGGGCGGCGCCCCGGTGCAGGTCGGCTGGCGCCTGACCGGCACCCCGGGCAACTACAAGATCGTCGACGTGGTGATCGAGAACCTGTCGATGCGCAGCGCCCAGCGCGAGGATTTCGGCAGCGTGATCAGCAACGGCGGCATGGACGCCCTGCTCGCCGGCCTCAAGAAGAAGAACGGGATCAGCTGATCCCCGTCTCCCCCTGTCCGGCGGCCCGGCGCCTTCCCGCAATCAGGCCAAGGCCCGGTCGCCGACGAAGGGGTTGGTACGTCGCTCTTCCCCGAAGGTCGAGACCGGCCCGTGCCCCGGTACGAAGGTGACGTCGGCCCCCAGCGGCCAGAGCTGACCTGTGATCGAGCGCACCAGCGTATCATGGTCGCCGCGCGGAAAGTCGGTGCGGCCGATCGACCCCTTGAACAGCACATCGCCCACGATCGCCAGTTTCGACGGCGCATGGAAGAAGATCACAT
>JAQVKV010000131.1 GCA_028694545.1 Zavarzinia sp.
GTCGAGGCCGGCGGCGACGGCGAGCGCCATCCCGGTCAGGGTCTCGGCGACCGCTTCCTCCGTCTCGCCATAGCGTTTGTAGGGCACGCATTCGCCCCGCCCGGTGTGACCGCCGTGGGCGAGGCGGGCGACGACGACCTCGGCCTCGGTCTTGCTGCCGCGCGAAATGCGGAAGGTGCCGGCGATGGGCCAGCGTTCGACCGAGACCGTGAGAATCATGAAGCAGGCTCCGACCCGAGGACGGGGCCGGAGCTTAACCGGAAGTGCCTATTTCGTCGCCTCTTCGAGATAGGCGATCAGGTCCTCGCGTTCATGATCCTTCTTGATGCCGACGAAGGCCATCTTGTTCCCGGGCACCATGGCCTTCGGGTTGGTGACATATTCGGCGATGGTCTCGGCGCTCCAGGTGATACCGCTTGCCGCCATCGCCTTGGAATAGGTGAAGCCCTCGTGCGTGCCGGCGACACGGCCGAAGAGCCCGTGCAGGTTGGGGCCGACCCGGTTGGGCCCGCCGGCCTCCAGCGTGTGGCAGACGGCGCATCGCTTGAAGATGAGGGCCCCCTTCGCCTTGTCGGGATCGGCCGAGGCGGGGGCCGCCGCCGCGAGAATGACAGCCAAGGTGGCGGGAACGAGCAGAGCGAAACGGTTCATTTGCATAATGTTAGGGTCCGATCGCATTATTGTCGGATTGTTCTGGCTTGGTTCGGAATAAGTGATCGTATCCGCGAGAGCCGTCAATGCGCTATGGTGACGCCATGGTGATAGGGATCCGGAGTGCGATTTGGAAGGAATGCACGTGTCCGAGGTGACTCTTACACGCGGAGATCTGGAAGCGCTGCTGGCCGATCCCTCGCCGGAACGCCAGGCCGAGGCGACGGGCAAGGTGGCGGCCGCATGGCGCGCCGGCACGCTCGAGCCGCAGGCACGAGCTGCGGCGGAAGCGCTGTTCCGGGCCATCGCACGCAAGGCAGCGGTCACCGTGCGCGCCACCCTTTCGGCCGTCATGAAGGATGCGGAAGACCTGCCGCACGATATCGCCATCAAGCTCGCCTCCGATGTCGATCATGTGGCGCTGCCCGTGCTCGAAGCCTCGTCGGTGCTGACGGACGAGGATCTTCTCGGCCTCGTGCTCGAAACCTCGTCGGCGGGGCTGTCCGCCATCGCGGGGCGCACGGTCGTTTCGGAACGGCTTTCGGACGCCGTGATCGCGCGCGGCGACGAAGGGGCGGTCGCCCGCCTGGTCCGCAATCCCGGTGCGCAACTGACCGAGGCGGCCCTTGACCGCGTGGCGGACGACCATGGCCGCTCTCCCCGGGTGGCGGAGCCGCTGGCGGGGCGTGGGGGCTTGCCGTCGCGCGTGGCGGCCAAGCTGATGGCCATGGTGGCTGAACAGTTGCGCAACCATCTGGCGACGCGTTGTGCCATTTCGGACGACCAGCTGGCCGACCTGATCCTTGAAAGCCGGGAGCGCGCCACCCTGATGCTGCCCCATGGGGCGGGCCAGGACCTCGAAAGCTTTATCACCGATCTGCATCGCGCCGGTACCCTGACGCCGACGCTGATCATGCGCGCCCTGCTGACCGGCGATTACCTCTTCTTTGAAACGGCGTTGGCGCTGCGGGCCGGTGTTCCCGTCGCCAATGCGAGCGCGCTGATCGCGGATCCGGGCGGCGGTGGTATTGCCAGGCTGTTTGCCGTGGCCGGCATGCCCGAGGTGCAACTGCCGCTGGCCCGCGTCGCCCTGATGGCGGCGGAGGAGACCGAGTTGCGCGATGCCCCTGGCGCCCGCGCGCATTACCGCGAACTGGTGGTCGAACGGATCCTCACCGGCTTCGGCGACCGGGTCGACACCGAGAGTGTCGACTATATGATCACCAAGATCGGCCGTGGTGCCGCGATGGCGGGCGGCGCCCATTGATCCTGTTCGGAAGCGTATCGGGTTTTCCCCATGTCACGGACAACTAGCGCCGAAGCCGTCGGCCTGCTGCGCCTGAGCGAGCAGCAGGGGACCTTGCGGGCCGAATTGTCGGGCCGCTGGGTGGTCGCGAATGCCGCGCGGCTGGAAAAGGCGCTGGCCGGGCCCCTGACCGACCCTCGCGACGCCGGGGCGGGGCGCGCGCTCGAGATCGATCTTTCGGGGATCGAGGCGATCGACACCGTGGGCGCCTGGCTGGTGCATCGCACAGCCGCCCGCTGGCGGCAGGCGGGTGGGGCTCCCGTGATCACCGGGGCGAGCGCCGATCACGAAGTCCTGCTCGGCCAGGTCGCCAAGGCGGATCGCCCGGCCCCTGAAAAGCCGCGCCGGGCCGGTCTCGTCACCCGCACCCTGCATGATTTCGGCCGTTCCGTCAGTCTCGCGGCGGATGAGGCGCTGCGCCTCGTCTCGTTCCTCGGCGAAACGGTGGCGGCCATGTTCCGCCTCGCTTTCCTGCATCCTGGGCGCTTCCGGGTGACTTCCACCTTCGCCCAGGCCCAGGCGGTCGGGATCGAGGCCATGCCCATCGTCGGCCTGATCTCCTTCCTGATCGGCGTCGTCATTGCCTATCAGGGCGTCGACCAGCTCGCGATGTTCGGGGCGCAGATCTTCGTCGTGAACCTTGTGGCCGTCTCGGTCCTGCGTGAACTGGGCATCCTGCTCGCCGCGATCGTCATCTCCGGGCGCTCGGGCTCGTCCTTCACCGCGCAGATCGGCTCGATGAAGCTGAACGAGGAGGTGGATGCCATGCGCACCCTCGGCCTCGATCCGATCGAGGTATTGGTGGTACCCCGCGTGCTGGCCCTCATGATCATGCTGCCCGGGCTCGCCTTTTTCGCCGATCTGATGGGCCTGCTTGGCGGCATGCTCATGTCGTGGGGCGTGCTCGGCATTCCACCCGACGTCTTCATGAGCCGGCTGGCCAATGCCGTCACCTGGAAGACCTTCTTCGTCGGCGTGGTCAAGGCGCCTTTCTTCGCCGTCACCATCGCGGTGGTCGGCTGTCTCGAGGGGCTGCAGGTCGAGGGCAGTTCGGAATCCGTCGGGCGGCGCACCACCCAATCCGTGGTCAAGAGCATCTTCCTGGTGATCGTGCTCGACGCTATCTTCTCCATCTTCTTCGCGACGATCGGGATCTGACATGGCCGATACGCGCGACGAAAACCCCATCATCCGCCTGCGGGGCATCCGAAACGCCTTCGGCCGTCAGGTGGTGCACGACAAGCTCGACCTCGACGTGCGCCGAGGCGAGATCATCGCCCTGGTGGGCGGTTCCGGCACCGGCAAGTCGGTGCTGCTGCGCACGATCGTCGGGTTGAACAGGCCCGCCGCCGGCTCGATCGAGGTCTTCGGCCAGGACATCCTGCATTTGCCGGTGATCGAGCGGCGCAAGGTCGAGCAGCGCTGGGGCATCCTGTTCCAGAACGGCGCCCTGTTCTCGTCGCTTACCGTCGCCCAGAATATCCAGGTCCCGCTGAAGGAGCATCTGGGCCTGAAGGGCCCGATCCTCGACGAGATCGCCGCGCTGAAGATCGCGCTGGCCGGCCTGCCGCCCGAGGCGGCGGACAAATATCCGTCGGAGCTTTCGGGCGGCATGAAGAAGCGGGCGGGACTGGCCCGGGCGCTTGCCCTCGATCCCGAGATCGTCTTCCTCGACGAGCCGACGGCGGGGCTCGATCCGATCGGCGCCGCGGCCTTCGACCAGTTGATCGCGGACCTGCGGGATGCCATCGGCTTCACCGTCTTCCTCGTCACCCATGACCTCGACACGTTGGCCACGGTCTGTGACCGCATCGCGGTGCTTGGGGAAAAACGTGTTATGGTCGTCGGCACGATGAGCGACATGCTGGAGCAGACGAACCCGTGGATCGTCGAGTATTTCCACGGGCCGCGGGGTCGCGCGGCGATGGATGCCAAGGCGCGCAACGAAGCGCGCGACGCCGGCTAGGAAAGCGCAGAGATCATGGAAACCCGCGCCAACTATCTCTTCATCGGAGCACTCACGCTCGCCCTGCTGATCGGCGCCTTCGTCTTCGCGCTGTGGCTGGCGGGGGCGGGACGGGCGCCGGCCTTCGATCGCTACGTGATCTATTTCTCGGGCGCGGTCGACGGGCTCGGCGAAGGCTCGGACGTGCGCTACAATGGCATCAAGGTCGGTTCGGTCGGCAAGATCACCCTCGACCGCGACGATCCCAGCCGGGTGAAGGTGGAGGTCGACGTGGCGACCGGCACGCCCGTGCGCGAGGATACGGTGGCCAAGCTGGAATCCCAGGGCATCACAGGCATTACCTATGTCCAGATGACCGCCGGCACGGGGCAGAGCCCGCTGCTCGATCCCCATGCCGAAGGTGGCCCTCCGGTCATTCCCAGCCGCGCCGGCGGCCTTGCCCAGGTCATCGCTACCCTGCCCGAGGTGCTGCGCCATTCCGCCGAACTGCTCGAACAGGCGAAATCCTTCGTCGGCCCCGAGAATCAGGAATCGGTCGCCCGCACGCTTGCCAACATCGAAACGGTGACCGGGGCGATCGCCGCCAAGTCGACCGAAATCCAGCAGATCATCGACAATGTGAACGTGGTCTCGAACTCGGTCGCGGATGCGGCGCGGGCCATTTCCTCGATTACCGAGGACGGCCGCAAGGCCATGGCCTCGATCGAGAGTTTCGCTCGTACCCTGTCGGACCTGGTGGTCAGCAATCGCCGCTCGATCGACGAATTCGCGGCCGAGGGCCTCACCCAGTTCGCCAAATTCATCACCGAGGCGCGCCGTCTGGTCGGCACGCTGGAACGGGTGGCGGAACGCCTGGAAAGCGATCCCTCCCGCTTCATCCTCGGTACCCAGCGTCCGGAGTATGCGCCTCGATGACCGATCGTTCCGTCTCGCTTTCGCGCCGCCGCGTGCTGAATACCGCCGTCCTCGGCGGTTCGGCGGTCATGCTTGGCGCCTGCGGCAGCCTGTTCAAGGCGGCGACCACCACGCCCCGCCTCTTCACCCTGACTTCGACCGCCGACATTTCGCCGGGCCCGATCGTAGGCTGGCAGCTTGTCGTGGAAGAGCCGCTGGCCTCGCGGTCGATCGATACGGATTTCATCGCCCTGATGCCGTCCTCGACCGAGGTGAAATATTTCGAGAGTGCGCGCTGGGCGGAACGCGCGCCGCGCATGGTGCAGACCCTGCTGGTCGAATCCTTCGAGAATTCAAGGCGTATCGTCGCTGTCGGCCGTCAGGCCGTCGGCCTGCGCGCCGATTTCCAGCTCATCTCGGAATTGCGCGAATTCCAGGCGGAATACCGCAAGGGCCTGAAAGCCCCGCCGGTCATCCGCATCCGCTTCTCGGCCAAGATGATCCTGCAGCCCCAGCAGATCATCGTCGCCGCGCAGAATTTCGATTTCGAGGAACAGCTGATCTCGAACGATATCGACAGCGTGATCGCCGGCTTCGACAAGGTCCTGGACCAGACCATGCGCGGCGTCGTCGAATGGGCGCTCGCCCAGCGCAACCCGAACGAGGGCAAGCTACTCTGATCCTCTGCCCCATTTTCAGGGCGCCCTATCTGCAGGGCGGCATCATGTCCCTGGTGACGGACCGCGCGCGGGTCTCGATGCGGCCGGCGTAGCGCTGGGTGTAGGCCGAGGGGCGCGACGCCGAGAAGCGCCGGGGATTGGGAAGGACGGCGGCGAGAAGGGCGGCCTCGTGGCTCGACAGGTTCGCCGCCGGTTTGCCGAAATGAAAGCGCGCGGCGGCTTCGACGCCATAGACGCCGGGGCCGAATTCGACCGAATTCAGATAGACCTCGAGGATCCGGCGCTTTGGCCAGACGGTCTCGATCAGCACCGTGAAACCTGCTTCCAGCCCCTTGCGCAGCCACGAGCGGCCGGGCCAGAGGAAGACATTCTTCGCCGTCTGCTGGCTGATGGTGGAGCCGCCGCGCAGGCGCTCGCCATCCTCGGCCGCTTCCAGGGCGTCGTTGATCGCCTCCCAGTCGAAACCGTCGTGCCGGCAGAATTTGGCGTCTTCCGCCGCGATCGCCGAACGGATCATCGCGGGCGCGATCTCGTCGTAGGACACCCAATCGTGGGACAGGCCCTCGCCCTCGAACAGGCGTATGACCATGAGCGGCGTCAGCGGCACCGGCACCACCCGATAGACCAGCACCATGGCGAGCGGCAGCAGCACGAAGACACCGACCATCGACCATAGCAGCCGGCGCCGGAACGACATCCGGCCGCGGCGGAACAGACGCATGGCCCGAACCTATCGATCCCGGCCCAGCGCGCCGGCCAGCAGGCGGTGCAGCTTGCCGATGTCGGATGATTTCAGGGCGGCGGACAGCACATCCTCGTCGTCCACTTCCGAGGACAGGCGCATCAATTCGTCGAACTGGCGCATGTAGCGATCGACATAGGTGCGGAATTCGCCGTCCTCGCGATATTTGGCGGCGATCGTCTCCTGGCCGTCGCGATTGCGCTGGCCGAGCAGGCGGCGGGTGAAGACGCCCTTCTCGCCACCCAGATAGCGGCGCCAGACATCGTCCGGCACATCTTCCTCGAGGGTGCGGGCAAGATCGACGGAAAGACCGTTCAGGCCCTCCAGCACGGCGGCGGAAGCCTTCACCGCATGCTGGCGGCGCTGGGCGCGGTCCGCCTCGTCGATGTTGCGGCGGCGCAGTTCGATCTCGCCCGCCGTCTCGCCAAGGGATTCC